>NZ_JBXANP010000002.1:0-150281 GCF_058801745.1 Rugamonas sp. GW822-FHT03B10
GCTCTCTCCAAGACTTGGGTGCTTAGTCTTGGACAAACGTTCCCAGGGGAAGTTCAACACTTAATGGGGACATAGCCTTTTTTTTCGCCGTCCCCCAAATGTATTACGTCCCCAATTTAAATATGGGGACGTGACACATTCGGCGGTCAGACTGCGGCCAGATGCTGCAGGGCGTCGCCGGTGACGCGGCAGATGCGCCAGTCGGGCAGCAGGTCGGCGCCCACGCCGCGGTAGAAATTGATGGCGTTCTCGTTCCAGTCCAGCACCGACCATTCGAAGCGGCCGCAGTTGCGTTCCACCGCCAGTTGGGCCAGCGCCACCAGCATCTGCTTGCCGTAACCTTTGCCACGGCACGATTGCTTGACGTACAGGTCTTCCAGGTACAGCCCCTTGCGGCACAGGAAGGTGGAGAAGTTGTGGAAGAACAGGGCGAAGGTCACGACCACGCCCGCTTCCTCGCCCACGATGGCTTCGCAGGCGGGGTGGGCGCCGAACAAGCCCTCGTGCAGCATGGCCGGATTGGCCACCACCAGATGTTCGAGTTTTTCGAACACGGCCAGTTCATGGATCATGCCGAAGATGGCGTCCACGTCGGCTGGCGTGGCGGGGCGGATGGTCAGTTGCTGGGTGCTCATGGGTTATGCGGCGCTTTCAAGT
Source organism: Rugamonas sp. GW822-FHT03B10 (assembly GCF_058801745.1). NCBI lineage: Bacteria > Pseudomonadati > Pseudomonadota > Betaproteobacteria > Burkholderiales > Oxalobacteraceae > Rugamonas > Rugamonas sp. GW822-FHT03B10. The sequence goes on from NZ_JBXANP010000002.1 coordinate 658, forward strand.
TCGGGGTTGATGGAAGGGGCGGGCGCGTCGGCCCGCAAGGCCCAGGCCACGCTGGCCAGGCACAGCAGCATGCCCAGCCATTCCTGCGGGCCGGGACGGAAGTGTTCGAGGCGCATCGACAGCAGCACGGAAATGACGGGCGTGACCACGCCGATATAGACGGCCTTGTGCGAACCGATGCGGTGGATCAAGGTGAAATAGGCGGCGAAGGCGATCACGGAGCCGAAGATGGCCAGGTAGAACAGGCCGCCCCAGTAGCGGGCCGTGGCGGGCAGCGTGAACGACTGGCCGCTGACGAGCACCCAGGCCGCCACCAGCAGCGTGCCCCACAGCATGGACCAGGCCATGGTCAGCAGCACATTGGACGATTGTTCGCGCACCTTGACCACCAGCACGTTGCCGACCGAACTGGAGACGGTGGCGCACAGGGCCAGCCCCAGACCCAGCAGGAAGTGGCCATTGCCACCGCCGGGCATGGATGTCCAGGCGCTGGCGATGGATTGGTAAAACAGCAGCGTCACCCCCACCATGGCGGCGGCGCCCGCCGTCCAGATGCGCGCCGTGAGCGGCGTGCCCAGCATCAGCCGGCTGCAGATCGGGGTCCAGAACACCATCAGCGCGAACAGCACGGCCACCAGGGCCGACACCAGATATTGCTCGGACGTGTAGGTGCAGATGTAACTCAGCCCGAAGCTGGCCACGCCTTGCAGCAGCAGCCAGCGCTGGGTGCGCCACGGTAGGCGCAGGGTGTCGCCGCGCGCCAGGCACCACCCGAACAGGGCGGCCGAGGCGATCGCGAAGCGGTAGACGACGGACACGGCCGGCGCCACCTGTCCCAGTTGCAGCGTGATGGCGAAGAAGGTGGAGCCCCAGATCAGGCAGGCGGTGAGGAACAGGATGGGCGAGGACATCGACGCAGTATACCGGGCTTGCCCTGAGATTGCCTAGCAGCCACTCTTTTGACAAATTTGCCACAAACGCGCTTGATGTGGCGCAGTCGTGGCCCGCATTTCGCGGCGCGGGCGGCCGGTTGGTTATTATAAAAATACCATCATTTATTTACCGGAGACAGCTATGCCCCTCTCGCTGCGCATCAAAGTGGCCACCGTGGTCGGCTACGTGCTGCTGAGCACGGCCACCGTCATCCTGCTGGGCGACGACGGCCCGGCCCGCTGGCCGCTCGTGTTCGCTGTCGCCGGCAGGCCATGAGAGATCGCTTCAAGGTGTTACCATGGAAGCAGCACGGGCCGCCCTTGTTCGGTCCATCACTATCCGAACCCAAGGCATGACACCATTGAGTCAGCATCAAAATGCGCGGAAGCAATGCTTCGATCCTGTTGTCGACGCGCGTACTCGTCTTTTGATGCTGGGCAGCCTGCCCGGCGATAAATCGCTGGCGATTCAGGAATACTACGGGCACCCCCAAAATCGTTTCTGGCACCTCATGAGCGAAGTGCTGGGCGTCGATCTGGTCCGCACCGACTACCAGGCGCGCTTGCGCACATTGCTCGATCATGGCGTGGGCCTGTGGGACGTGGTGGCCGAGGCGCACCGGCCGGGTAGCCTCGACAGCCGGATACGCGCGCGTGCGGACAACGATTTGCCAGGATTACTCGCAAGATTCCCCAATATCAGGACCATTGCCTTCAACGGTGGCACGGCCGCTAAGCTGGGCTTGAAGATATTGGGTGGCCATGCTTCCGCGTACCAGATCGTCGCACTTCCATCGAGCAGTCCGGCTTATACCTTACCGTATGAGAAGAAACTGCAACTGTGGAGCCAGCTTCGCGGGTGTTGATCCGCATCCCACGCACAACGCCTTACCGCAGTTGCTGCAGAATCTCGTAGCCGGCCCTCACCCGGGCGGCGATGGGGTAGCTCTTATTCGCCAGCATCACGATGCCGATCTTCCGCTCCGGCACGAACGCCACGTAGGCGCCGAAGCCCCGCGTCGAGCCGGTTTTGTTGAACAGGGTGCCGCGCGGCGCCGCTTGTGGCGGCGTCAGTGCCGTCGCGGGATTGGCGTCGAAGATCATCGCTTCCGAATTGCCGGCCAGCAGGCGCTCCAGCGTCACGGGCGCGCGGTATTGTTCCCAGCCCAGTCCTTGCCGCATCTCGCCGGTTTTGAAATAGCCGATGTGTGTTCCTTCGACCGCGCGCCGCATCGGTTCCGCCAACCGCTCCGGCGCGATGTTCGCCTGCACAAAGCGGATCATGTCGGCCGCACTGGACTTCACGCCATACGTCTCCGCGGCGAAGACGTCGGGCCGCGCACGCACGGGGCGGTCGTTCCTGTCGTAGCCCCACGCGTAATCGGCCATCGCGCTGTCCGGCACCTGGATGTAGCTATGCTGCAGGCCGAGCGCCGGCAGCAGTTGTCGCTCCATCGCGTCGCGAAAATCGGCGTGGAGCGCCAGCGCGGTCACGTGGCCGAACAGGCCCAGGCTGAGGTTGGAATACCTGCGCTGGGTACCGGGCGCCGCATCGGCCTTCCAGTTGCGGAAGTAGGCCAGCATCTGCGCGTCGTCGTTGACGGCGATGTCGTCCGGGAGTTGCAACGGCAGTCCGCCCGCCGTGTAGGTGCCGAGATGGAGCACGCTGGCCTGGTCGATCGCACTGCCCTGCAGCTGCGGCATGTATTTGCCGGGATGATCGTCCAGCGACAGCTTGCCCTGGTCGATGGCATGGCTGGCCAGCGTGGCCGTAAAGGTCTTGCTGATGGAACCCAGTTCGAACAGCGTGTGCTCGCTGACCGGCACCTTGTCCTCTTTCGACGCCAGGCCATAGTTGAAGAACATGGTCTGGCCATCGACCGTCACGGCGATGGCCATGCCGGGCACCTGGTACTGCGTCATCAGCGGCGCGATGATGCGCTCGACCGCCGTGCGGAGGCGGGCGGGATCGGCGGCCTGGCTTGCGCGCGGTGCGCTGCAGAGGGCGGCCAGCGCGATGGTCAGACAGGTTTTCGGGAAGATGTTCAAAGCTGACTCCAGTGAGTGATTCAAGGTGAACCACAGCTTACCGAACCGGCTGGGGCCAGCGACAGCGCGGCCATCCCAGCCTTCCGGCCCTTCGTCACATGGCAGCCCTGAGCGCGGCCAGATAGCGTTCGCTGACCGGCGCGGCGCCGCCGCAGCGCAGCGTCAGGCGGTAGCTGCCTTCGCCGTTGGTGTCCAGGCTGGCGATCTGATCGCGCCGGACGATGGCGCCGCGGTGCACGCGCAGGAACGCCTCTGAGGGCAACTGCGCCTCCAGGCGGTTCAGGGTGATCCGGTGCAGCACGGTGCGCGATGCCAGATGCAGCTCCACATAGTTGCCGGCCGACTCGACCCACAATATGTCGTCGACGAGGATGCGCTCGATGCGGCCGACCGAGCGCACGTTGACGTGCCCGATGCGCTGCGCGTCGCCGCCATCGACATAGTCGCGCACGGCAGCGCCATACGCTTCGCGCTGGCGCTGGCGCAGCATGGCCGTGGCGCGCTCCACGGCCTGCGCCAGCCGGGCGTCGTCGAGCGGCTTCAACAGATAGTCGAGCGCATGCACTTCAAACGCCTCGATGGCGTGCTCGCCGTAGGCGGTGACGAAGATGATCAGCGGCGGCTCCGGCATCCGGCTGATCTCGCGCGCCAGCGCCAGGCCCGATTCGGCGGGCATTTGAATGTCGAGCAGGATCACGTCGATGGCGCGGTTGTCCAGCGCCGCGCGCGCGCAGGCGGCGCTGCCGCATTCGGCGGCCAGCACCCAGTCCCGGTGCGCGGCCAGCGCCATGCGCAGGTTGGCCCGGCTGGGCGCCTCGTCATCGACTATCATGTAGTGCACGGGCATGGCGCTAGTCCGTCAAGGGCAGGCGCACTTCGGCCACGAAGCGGCCGCCGTGCGCGTCGGCGCGCAGCGACGCGCCCTCATGCATCAGCCGCAGGCGGTCGCGCGTGTTGGCCAGCCCCAGGCCGGTGCCGGGGTTGGGCGAGGCCTGGGCGCTGATCGGGTTCGTCACCCGGATCGACAAGGTGTCGCCATCGCGCGCGAACGACAGCCGGATGTCGCTCGGCCCCTCGTGGCAATCGAGGTCGTGGCGCAGGGCGTTCTCGATCAGCGGCTGCAGCAGCAAAGGCGGGCAGGCGACGTCGTGCAGCAGGTCGCCGGCGCCGTCGATGTGCACGCGCAGACGGTCGCCGTAGCGCAGGCGCTGCAAGTCCAGGTAGTCGTGGACGAAGCGCAGTTCATCGGCCACCGTCGCCGTGTTGCGGCCGCTGGCCGCCAGCGCGTAGCGCAGCAGGTCGCTGAGGCGGCCGATGCCGCCGAGCGCCAGCGGTTTGTCGCCGCCCCGCACCAGCGCGCTGATGGCGTTGAGGGCATTGAACAGGAAGTGCGGCTCAAGCTGCGCGCGCAGGGCCAGCATGCGCTGCTCCTCGAGCGCCAGGCGCAGGTTGAGCATGTCCGTCTGCGAGCGCTGCCACGCCAGCTCGCGCTCGCGGGCCTGGCGGAAGTAGGCGATCGCCAGGATGGCGGCGAAGGTGCCGCTGGTCGAGAACCAGCCCACCAGCAGCATCTTCAACAGCAGCTGCCTGGCGTCGTCCAGGCTGGCGATATGCAGGTAGCCGCGCAGCCAGGCCATGTAGGTCCACTGCGCCGGCTGGAACACCAGCACCAGGCCGAGGAACAACGCCACCACGTTGCGCGGACGCCGTATCAGCGCCGGCCAGCGCGCCAGCGCCGCGCTCAGGCCCGCGCTCAGCGCGATCAGCGGCACCGCGTATTCGATGAACCAGGTGACCAGCAGGGTCGGATAGTGGCTGGAGCGGCCGACGCGCAGATTGTCGCTGTAGGTCTGCAGCGCGCCGAGCGCGCTGATCGCGGTCCACAGCAGCACCGGGATGGCGAGGGCTTTCGCGTTCTTGAAGTAGGGGCGGTCCGTCATCGGCAAAAGTATAGCAGCGGCCCATGGCGCCGGTAAGGCGGGGCCGGCGGCGGTCGTCACGCGGAACCGGCGTTTCATCACCGGGCTGCTGCCCGGCGCCGCGGGCTGCGCAAAAATGGATCGCAGTCCCCCAACCCGATGGAGCGCACTTGAGACACATCCTGACCCTGATCTTCGTTTGCTGCCTGGCCGGCGGCGCCGCCGCTTCCACGCCCTACCAGCTGGACGACACGGAGGTGCGCGACATCCATGCGCAGGCGCTCGACCGCGACTACCAGCTCTACGTGGCCTTGCCCGAGTCCTACCGCACGTCGCGGCGGCGCTATCCGGTGTTGTTCGTGGTCGATGCCAACTACGCCTTTCCCGTCGTGCGCAGCATCGCGCAACGGTTGAGCAAACACGCCGGCCTGGAGGAGGCCATCGTGGTCGGGCTGTCGTACGCGAAGGGCGACGGCCCGGTGTACAGCCGCCGCCGCGACTACACGCCGTCGGTGCCGCGCGCGCAGCGCTACGTCAGCGACATGCCGGGCCGCGCGCCGGCGTTCGGCCAGGCCGATGCCTATGGCCGCTTCATCGCCGGCGAGGTGTTCCCCATGATCGCCGCGCAGTACCGTGCCGACCTGGGCCGCGCGGTGTTCATCGGCCACTCCTACGGCAGCCTGCTTGGCCTGCAAGTGCTGCTGACCCGTCCCGGCACGTTCGCCCACTACATCCTCGGCAGCCCCTCGCTGTGGTACGACGGCGGCGTGATGTTCGGGCGCGAACGGGCCTATGCGCAAGCGCACCGTGATCTGCGGGCCTCGGTCTACTTCGGCATCGGCGGGCTGGAGACGCTAGCGGCCGGGCGCCGGCGCGCCCGCACCGAAGACGACGCCGACATGCTGGCCGACCTGCGCGACTTCGACGCGGCGCTGGCGTCGCACCGCTACCCGGGCCTCACAACGCGGCTGGAGGTGTTTGCCGGCGAGGACCATGCCAGCGTGTTCCCCTTCCTGCTCACGCATGGCTTGCGCGCTTACCTGCGGAAGGTGAGGTGAGCCGGAGCGCCGTGGCGCATGGCGCTCACGGCCCCACCGGCACGATGTTGAGCACGCCGTCGTCGTTCAGCCCGATCAGCATGAAGCCGTCGCCCGAGATCGCCATCTGGCGCGGCGCCAGCTGGCGCCCCACGGGCACGAATTTGAGCTGGCGTTGCAGCACGCCGGTCGCGCTGTAGACCCACACGTCGGCCGGCGCCGTCTTACCGGCCACGCCGCAGTAGACGCGGCCGTCGCTGCCCACTTCCACGTTGTCGGGCGCGTTGTTGCCGCTGGCCAGGTAGGACAGCGTGCCCAGGTCGTTCGTGCCCAGCACGCTGCACTGGGTGGGGCTGCTGCTGGCCGCGTACAGGGTGGCGCCGTCCGCGCTGACGGCCAGGTCCTGGCCGCCGCTGCCATTGCCCAGGTGGGTGGCGGCCGGCAGTTGCGCCGCGAACAGCGTGCCGCCGGCCAGGTTGGCGTAGTCGATGGCGTAGGTGGCCAGGTGGATGGCCGTGCCATCCTCGTCCTGCACATACAGCCGCTTGCCGTCGGCCGCCGCGCTCAGCGTGCCGCCCTGGATGGGCAGGCTGGTCAGCAACTTGCCGCTGGCGTTGAGGATGCTGCCGTCGTTCAGGGCCACCAGGTCGACACCATTGGGGCGCAACAGGGCCAGGCGCGCGCTGCGGTCCGGCTTGTGCGCCAGCGCCCAGCGCCCCAGCACGGCCTTGCTGGCCAGTGCGCGCACTTCCAGCCTGCCGTTGTCGAGGTCATAGGCGTAGAGCCGCGCGCCGTCGGCCGAGACGGCCATGTCGCCGAGCGCGCCGCCGAAGCCCGACACCGTGCCCACCAGCTGGCCCGTGTAGACCTGGTAGATGTCGACGCTGGTGCCGCCGTTGTGGGCGTACACCAGCGGCCGGACCGGGTCGGCCACGATGTTGCGGTACAGCGGATGGGGCGAGGCGGGCGCCGTGGGATTGGTCGAACCCTTCCACAACGCCACCTGGATCGGCGCCGGGCCCACCATGGTGCCGTCGGTCGGCGTCACCCTGACGGTGGCCAGGTTGAGGGTGTCGGCCGTCAGGCCGCTGGGGTCGGCCGTCAGCGTCAGGCTGGCGCCGCTGCCGCTGACGGTCAGCCAGGACTGGTCGCTGCTCGCCGTCCAGTTCGGCGTCTGGCCGTAATTGTCGGTCATGGCGATGGTGCGGGTCAGGCGCGACCAGCCGGGCGTGGCGCTCAGGGCCACGCCCGCCTCAGCCGGCAGCAGCTTGTGCTGGTCCTTGTTGATGACCAGCGTGATGGGCGCGGCCACCAGGTCGCCGTTGACGGTGGCCGAGGGCAGCAGCGAGGCGCTGGCGCCGCCGGCTGGCGCCAGCGCCGGGCTGGGGGTGAACACGATGGTGCCGCCGCCGGCGCCCACCGTGCCGGTCAGCGGGCTGGCGCCGGCCCACGCGGGCAGTGCCGACAGCCGCCACGGCCACAGGTTGCCGCCCGTGTTCAGGCTGAGGGTCACGCTGCGCGGCGTGAAGTCGCGCCCGTAGCTGCCGCCCAGCGTCACCGTGGTGGCGGAGGCCAGCAGCGTGGCCGGCAACAGCTTGAGCGACACGGGCAGCTGGCGCGCCGTCAGGCCGGTGGCCGTCAACGTGAGCGTGGCGTTGTAGCTGCCACTCGCCAGCGGACCGATGGTGGGATCGATCGACAGCGTGGTGGTGGCCGGCGTGTAGCCCTGGCTGGGGTTGGCGCGCAGCCAGCCGGCGCTGCTGCTGGCGCTCCAGCGCGTGGCCTGGGCGTTGTCGGTGGCGATCTGCACGTCCTGCGACGCGATGGGGGCGCCGTTGATGGCCGTGAAGGCGACGCCGTCGCTGCTGACCTGGAAACCGGGCGCCAGCACCGTCAGCGCCACCGGCACCGTGGCCACCTGGCCGTCGCCGGCCGTCAGCGTGATGTTGGTGTTGTACTGCCCGGCGGCCAGGCCGGCGGCCGCGTAGGTGGCCGTGATGGTGGCGCTGCCGTTGCCGCTGGTGCTGCTCAGGGTGAGCCAGGCGGCGCCGCTGGCCGCGCTCCAGCTGCGGCCGACGGCCTGCACGCTGATGGCGGCCGGGGCCGGCACGGCGCCCCCCTGGTGCATGGAGACGGTCAGCGGCACGGCCGCGCTGGCCGTGAACGGGGCCGAACCGGCCGGCGCCACGGTGATCGCGTAGGGCAGCAGCATGGGCGAGCCGGGGAACTGGCTGGCGCACGCGCTGTCGCGGCACAGCTTGACGGTGAAATTGCCCTGGTAGCTGCCGGCGGCCAGCGTGGGCGCCGTCTGCAACGTGGCGTGGTAGGCCTGGCCGCCGTCCTGCGCCAGTTGCGCGTTGGGCAGCAGCACGCCGGCGCCGTCGACCAGGACCGGATACACGGTGGCGCCGTTGAAATCGGCGGGCCGCGCCACGGCCGCGTTGACGGTGGCCGTGGCCGAGGTGCCGGCGACGGCCGAGATGGCGACCTGCTCCGGGCTGAACGTGAGCGCCGCGCCGGTGGCCGGCGCGGGCGCGCCGCCCGTGCCGCCGCCGCCGCCGCCACCGCAGGCGGTCAGGAGGGAGGCGAGCGTGAGGACGGACCAGAGTCGTTGCATGGCGGTACCCTTGGGCGGACAGTTTATATATTTTGCAATTGTTGCGCATGCGCAACATCCTGTCAAGCCATTCCAGGGGCCGGCGCAACACTGGTCGTGCGCGGCGGGGGCGGGACCTTTATTGCCGGGCTTGCGCCTCGTAGGCCTTGAGGCGGTCCAGCTTGGCCGCGTACAGGTCGTGGTCGCCGCGCGTGGTGCTGTTCTCCATCGCCTGCTTCATGTGGATGTCGGCCCGCGCCAGGTCGCCCAGCTTGAACGAGGCCACGGCCAGCCAGAAGTGGAATTCATGGTAGTCGGGCGAACGGTCCAGTTCGCGCTGGAACAGGTCGCGCGCGCGCGCGTAGTCGCCGGCCCGCATCGCCTGCTGGCCCTGGTTGAAGAAATAGAACGGCGGATACGGCTCGAGCTGGGCCAGCCGCGAACGCAGCGCCTGCGCCTCCTGCGGCCGGCCCAGTTCGGCCAGCGCCTGCGCCAGGTTGTACAGGAACACGGTGTTGTCGGGCGCATGGTTCCACGCGTAGCGCAGCACCTGCTCGGCCGGCGCCAGGTCGCCGTGGTGCTGGTAGATCACGCCCAGCGTGTTGTAGGCGTTGAGGAAGGCCGGGTCTTGCCGGACCGCCCCGCGGGCCCACCAGTAGGCGTCGTCGAGCTTGTTCTGCACCAGCAGCTCGGCGGCCCGGTTGTTCATGTACATGGCCACCACGGTGCGCTCCTCGAGCGGCTGGGCCTGCTGTTTGGCCAGCTCCGGGATGGGGATGAAGTCCACCGTCATGTACTGCGAGGCGTTGTAGCCGCGGCTCATGTCCAGCTTGGGCGGGCCCAGGATCAGGTTGACGTGGCCGCTGGAGAAGTACAGGTTGCCGCTGCGGCTCCACGCGTCATCCATGGTGATGCGCTGGTATTGCACCTCCAGCCCCAGCTTGTTGGCCAGCGCGGCCGTCATGATGACCAGCGACAGGCAGTTGCCGCGCCGCGCCTCGAACGTCTGCTGGGCGTTGCGGGTGATGGCCGAATCGTATTCGAGTTGCAGCTTGTCGCGCCGGTACAGGGCGTCGAACAGGGCCTGGCGCTTGTCCTTGCCGTGCTGCTGGTGCAGCACCTGCTCCTGCAGATAGGCTTCCATGGCCGGCGTGACGGTGAACAGCTGGTCGGTGCTGACGGGCGCCGACGGCGGGGCGAACAACTGGTCCTGGAACAGCGTGGGCGGCGCCGCCGCGACGCGGTCCGGGGACGGGCTGGCGCAGCCGGCCAGCAGGACGGCGCACGCGATGACAAGGCGGCTCAACATGACAGTCTCCTCCACGCCGCCCAAGTTGCGGCCTGGGCGGCGCGTTTGTACGGCGGAGCTGGAAGCCTGCGCCGCCCAGGCTGCGGCCGGGGTGCCGCGATGCGTTATTTGAAGCCAAGTATCCTCGGCTCCCCGGCCACTGTCAAACGGCCGGGCGTGCACGCCGATCGGCCCGGACCTTACAGCGCCTGCGGTGTCACCGGGGCCCCGCTGGCGTCGAATCTGAGGGCCACGGACAGCCGGCGCAGGCCGATGCTGGCCAGCGCGTCGCGCACGTCGGCCACCTCCGTCTCGAGGTCCGCGCCCAGGTCCAGCGGCTTGTCGTAGGCGGCCAGTTGTTCGCCATCCAGGTACAGGCAGGTGCGCAACTGCAGCGCGTGGCCGTCGTCGGTGGGGCCGATGATGACCGTGGTGCCGGCCGGGGCGGCGCCGCGCGCGGCCAGCGCCGCGTTCAGCGTGGCCAGCAGTTGCAGCATGTCGTGCTCGGCCACGCCCTGCTGCTTGGCGCCGAAGAACAGGTCCTGGTACAGGAAGTTCAGCTGCAGCGGCCGCGCGCCGGCCAGGCAGCGCCGCACCAGCGGCCCGTGCTGCTCGGTCCAGCGCTGGTAGCGTTCCATGCGGCGCGCGAAATAGGCGTCGGCCGCCGCCTCGCCGGCCGGCACCCGGTAGAACGGGTCGTCGGCCCGCTTGAGCGCGAAGCCGACCAGGAAGCGCAGTTCCACGGCCGCGTCGTCGGGGCCGAAGCCGGTGGCGCTCCAGCCGGCCAGGCTGCGTTCGATGGCCGGCGTGGGCACCAGTTTCTTCTCCATCATCGAGGCGGCGGCCTCGCGCACCATCTCGTGCAGGTCGCTGTAGGTGATGCGGTCGATCTCGCCCAGGTCGTAGGCGTGGCCGATCAGCACCACTTTGGCCTTGGGGCTCTCCAGCTGGGCTTCGGTGAAGCTGGCCAGCAGGGCGTCGTAGGCGTCCGGGTCCTGGAAGTCGTGGGCCGGGTCGAGGCCGCCCGTGCTGTGCACGAACACCGGGATGGCGAAGGCGTCGATCTCCAGCTCGGGGGCGTTGTCGCGCCGCAGCAGCACGGTGCCGGCCGCCTCCTCGATGGCGTCGCGCAGGTACTGGTAGGCGCCCACGTCCTCGTCCCTGGCCTGCTCGACGGCGCCGTACAGCACCTCGTCCTTGTGCTGGTTGAGCAGCTTGCGCACCAGCTTGTGGAAGGTGGTCTCGCGCTGGCGCAGCAGCTCGCTCATGGTGTCCGGGTCTTCCTGTTCGGCCAGCTCGAGGGCCAGTTCGCACAGGTTGCTGGTCAGCAGTTCATCCTTGAGCTCGGGCGTGTCGGCCGGTTTGCGGGGCACGGGGCGCTTGTTTTTTGGCATGGTTTCCTGGATTGAGGGGGCGGCGCGGGCCGCCCCGGCGCGCTCGACACGGTGGTGTCAGCGCTCGTTGTGAAAGGTTTCGTGCAGTTCGTCCAGCAGGTCGGCCGTCTCGTCCTCGGACAGGCCCAGGTGGCGGCAGGCGGGCGCGCCGCCCTTGTCCCATTCCAGCGAGACCGGGTTGCCGTGGTAGCGCTGGATGCCTTTTTCGGCCAGCACCGACAGCGCCACCAGCGAGCGCACGGCGTCGTCGGTGGCCGGGTCGTCCAGCACGCGGTAGTCGTGGTGCAGCAGGATGGCCCACGACACGTCCGGCGACAGGCCCCAGTTGCGCGCCAGCAGGCAGCCGATGGCGGCGTGGTTGGTCTGGTGGCGCGCGTCCTCCACCTCCGTGAAGCGGCGCACCGGGTCGTGGCTGGCGGCGGCGAAGGTGTCGACGTAGCCGGGGAAGCGGTTCATCAGCAGCGGCACGCCGATGTCGCAGAACAGGCCGAAGGTGTGGGCGATGTCGGGCGGGGCGATGCGCAGCTGGCGCGAGGTGTACACGAGGGCCTGGGCGCGCCGGGCCGAGGTTTCCCAGAACTGCTCCAGGGTGCCGGCGTCGCCTTCGATGGCCTGCTTGGCCAGCAGGCCCGTGAGCAGGGCCGCGCAGTGGTTGATGCCGAGGAAGTTGATGGCCTGTTCCACCGACTTGGCCTTGCGGCCGGCCCCGTAGAACGGCGAATTGGCCAGCTTGAGCAGGGCGCCCGACATGCCGACGTCGTTGCCGATGATGCGCGCGATGCGGCGCGGCGACGGGTCCGGCTCGGCCAGTTCCTGCTGCAGGTCGACCAGCAGGCTGGGCCGAGGCGGGATGCGGATGGAACGCAGCAGGGCGTCTTCCACCGAGTTTTCGACTGGCAAGGCTGGGGCTGCGGCTGGGGTCATGATGGGTTATCGGGTTACGGGCCGGCGACGGTGGCGGCGCGGCGTCAAAACCAGCACTATAAACCAGCCGGGCGCCGCGCGCCGAGTCCGCGCAGTTCCGATTATCGCCGCTTCCCGCTCCCCGTTGCGCGAAAGTGGCGTGAAAATGTGGTGGCGATGGCCGATTTTCAGGCCCGCCGGGCGCGCGGCACGCTGTTTCGATGTGCAATTGTCATGCTTGCCGGACCCGGGCGCGAGGTTTGTGGCCGGGACGGCAACATGGCGGCCGCGCCGGCGGCGGGGGCCGGCTCGCCCGTTCCGGCGTCGTCGAGCTGGAACACGGCCACGGCCTGGGTCAGGCTCTCGGCCTGCTCCTGCAGGCTGGCCGCCGCCGCCGCGGCCTGCTCCACCAGCGCCGCGTTCTGCTGGGTCACCTCGTCCATCTGGCCCATGGCCTGGTTCACCTCCGCGATGCCCTGGGCCTGGTCGGCGCTGGCGGTGCTGATGCGGCGGATGATGTCGTTCACCTGCCGCACCGAGGCGGCCAGCTCGCCCATGCGCTCGCCGGCCTGGCGCACCGAGGCGCTGCCGCCGTCGATGGTGGCCACCGCGGCGGCCACCAGGTTCTTGATCTGGCTGGCGGCGGCGGCCGAGCGGTGGGCCAGCGTGCGCACCTCGGCCGCCACGATGGCGAAGCCGCGGCCCTGCTCGCCGGCGCGGGCCGCCTCGACGGCCGCGTTCAGGGCCAGGATGTTGGTCTGCAGGGCGATGGCGTCGATCACGCCCGTGATGTCGACGATCTGGCCGGCGCTGGCGCGGATCGAGTCCATCGTATCGACGGCCTCGCCCATGGCCGCGCCGCCGCGCTCGGCCAGATGCGAGGCGCCGTCGGCCAGCTGGCAGGCCTGCCGCGCGTGGGCCGCGTTGTCGCGCACGGCCAGCGTCAGGCTGTCCATGGCGCTGGCCGTCTGCTCCAGCGAACCGGCCTGGCGCTCGGTGCGGTTGGACAGGTCGAGGTTGCCGCTGGCGATGTCGTGCGCGGCCACGTCGATGTTCTGCACGGCCGCCAGGATGGTGCGCAGGGTGGCGCTGAGCTGGGCCATGGTGCCGTCGAGCAGGCGGGCCGTGTGGGCGATCTCGTCGTGGCCGTCGTTGGCGCGGCCCGGCGCCAGCCTGCCGGCCGCCAGCCGCACCACCACGGCGGCGATGGCCTGGATGTCGCGCAGCATGGCGCCGCGCACCCGCATCGTCACCACCAGCGACAGCGCCACCGACAGCGCGAGCAGGCCGGCCATGGCCACGCCCAGCGTGTGGTATTCGGCCTTGGCGCGCGCGTAGGCCTGCACGCTCAGCTGCTGCTCGAGCGCGGCCAGCTTGGCCAGCGCGCCGTTCAGGCGGCTGAACTGCTGCTCGGCCTTGGCCATGGCGTTGGCCGCGATCGACTGGTCGACCTGGGCGATCTCCACGGTGTCGCGCACGGCCTTGCGGTAGGCGGCCAGCGCCTCGCTGGAGGCGTCCACGAAGGGCCGCTCGGCCGGATCGGCCACGGCCGCCAGCGCCGCCAGCCGGGCCCCGATGGCGGCGTGGCGGCCGCGCAGTTCCTGGTCCAGCGCGTTGATGCGGTCCCGGGCGAAGCTGCCGTTGGTCCAGGCCAGCAACTGGTAGATGTTGGCGTGCGCGTGCTTGGCCTCGCCGCCCACGTCGGCCGCCGCCTTCAGGCGCGCCGCGCGCACCTGCACCAGGTTCTCCAGCGAGGCGTTCTGGCGCACCATGCCGTAGTAGCCGGCGGCCGAGGTGCACAGCAGCAGCACCAGCACCAGGCCGGGCGCCAGCAGCAGTTTCGGACCTATCCTCAGTCGCTTCAGCATGGTGGCTCCCGGCGCAGGTGGATCGATGGGGGGGCTGACGCGCGGCGACGCCGGCGTCACTGGTGCCTCACTTCTTGTAGATGCCCGCCTCCAGCACCACGTCGCCGACCCGCAGGATGTAGGTGGTCTTGGGTTCGATCTTGCCGCTGGCGGGGTTGCGGTACTGGTAGTCGACCCAGCCCTTGCCCTGTTTCTGGGCCAGTTCGACGATGTCGCGCCGGTAGCGTTTGCCGCTGGCGTCGGGCACGTCGATCAGATCCTTGCCGACGATGGAGGGGTTGATCGGATGGGCCAGCACGATGCCGGTGCGCAGGTCGCGCATGTCCACGTACAGCGAGCCCTGCACGAAGTCCGGGTCCCTGGCGCTGATGCGCTTCATCATCTCGTCGCGGCCGTGGCTCTTGATGTAGGCAGCGCCGCGCTCGGCCATGGCGATGGCATCCTTCTCGGTCGGTTCGTTGGCGGCGTTGGCCACGCCGGCCAGCATGATGGCGAGGGCGGCGGCGGTGTGCGGTAAACGGTTCATGGCGATCCTTCAAGGGGGCGGATAGTGGGGAAATATTGCCTGTGCGCATGTCGTACTGTACGCCGCCGCCGCCCGCCGCCATTTGCGCTAACGCAAGCGCCCGGTCCGGCGCCAGCCGGCGCGCCGGGCAGGTCAAAGGTTTATTCCGTAGCGCAACTTTTTCACCGCCTAGTTGATGTACGGCAATCCCGACGGCGGGCCACGGCCTAGCATGGAATTCCCGGCCACCCCATCGCCACAGGAGCACGCCATGACCACCGAAGCCGCCGCCGTCAAGTTCAAACCCTACATCCGCCAGACCATCGCCCAGGCGCCCCAGTGGGCCGCCATGCCGCCCGAGTTGCGCGAAGCCGTGCAGGTGGTGTCGCACGTGCTGCCGTTCCGCACCAACGCCTATGTGATGGACCACCTGATCGACTGGAGCAACATCCCGGACGACCCGATCTTCCGGCTCACCTTCCCGCACCGCGACATGCTGCCCGCGCACGAGTACGCGCGGCTGCGCGAGCTGGTGCTGGGGCGCGCCGACCAGGCCGCGCTGGTCAAGCTGGTGCGCGAGATCCGCCTGCGCATGAACCCGCACCCGGCCGGCCAGATGACGCACAACGTGCCGCGCGTGAACGACGCGCCGCTCAAGGGCCTGCAACACAAGTACAAGGAGACGGTGCTGTTCTTCCCCAGCGCCGGCCAGACCTGCCACGCCTATTGCACCTTCTGCTTCCGCTGGCCGCAGTTCGTGGGCATGGACGACATGAAGTTCGACGCGCGCGAATCGACCGAGCTGGTGGAATACCTGAAGCTGCACCCGGAGGTGACGGACGTGCTGATCACGGGCGGCGATCCGCTGATCATGAACAGCCGCTCGCTGGCCGGCTACATTGAACCGCTGCTGGTGCCGGAGCTGGCCCACATCCAGAACATCCGCATCGGCACCAAGTCGGTGGCCTACTGGCCGCAGCGCTTCGTGACGGACGCCGACGCGGACGACCTGCTGCGCCTGTTCGAACGCGTGGTCGCCAGCGGCAAGAACCTGGCCATCATGGGTCATTACAACCACGCGGTGGAACTGCGCCAGCCCGTCGCCCAGCAAGCCGTCAAGCGCATCGTCGGCACCGGCGCCACGGTGCGCATGCAGGGGCCGCTGATCCGTCACATCAACGAGGACCCGAAAAGCTGGGCCGAGCTGTGGCAGACGGGCGTGCGGCTGGGCGCGATCCCGTACTACATGTTCGTCGAGCGCGACACCGGGCCGCGCGAGTACTTCCAGCTGCCGCTGGTGAAGGCGCACGAGATCTTCCAGGCCGCGTACCAGATGGTGTCGGGCCTGGCGCGCACGGTGCGCGGGCCGTCCATGAGCGCCTTCCCCGGCAAGGTGGTGATCGACGGTGTGGCCCACATCGGCGGCGAGAAGGTGTTCGCGCTGCAGTTCCTGCAGGCCCGCAACGCCGACTGGGTGCGCAAGCCGTTCTACGCGCGCTACGACCCGCAGGCCACGTGGATGGACGAGCTGCGCCCCGCGTTCGGGCGCGACAAGTTCTTCTTCGAGACCGAGGGCGATGGCCAGCCGGCCGCGCCGCGCAAAGTGATCCCGCTCACGCCGGCCCGCCACGAGGACGATGGCGGCGGCGCCTGCGCGGCCCACAGCAACGTGGCCTAGGCGAGCATCATGGCCGCGCCCACTCGCCAACCGGGACAGCTGGGCGGGCTCGCCATGTTCTGCCTGGTGTTCCTGCCGTTCGCGCTCGGGCATTACCTGTCCTGCCTGATGCGCACCGTGAACGCCATGCTGGCGCCGCAGCTGGTGGCCGCGCTGGGCCTCACGCCCGGCCAGCTTGGCCTGCTGACCAGCGCCTTCTTCTTCGCCTTCGCGCTGGTGCAGCTGCCGGTCGGCATGGCGCTCGACCGCTGGGGGCCGCGCCGGGTGCAGCCGGTGCTGCTGCTGGTGGCGGCGCTGGGCGCGCTGGCCTTCTCGGGCGGGCGCGACTTCGCCCAGCTGGTGTGGGCGCGGGCCGTCATCGGCTTCGGGCTGGGCGGCTGCTTCATGTCGGCCGTCAAAGCCATCTCGACCTGGATCGCGCCGGCCAGGCTGCCGTCCGTGCACGGCTACCTGATCGCCGTGGGCGGGCTGGGCGCCGCCTCGGCCACCTTGCCCGTGCGGCTGGCGCTGCAGTACACGGACTGGCGCGGCCTGTTCCTCGGCCTGGGGGGGGCGGCGGCCGCCGTCGGCCTGCTGATCCACGTGCTGTCGCCGGCGCCGCCGCCGCCCGCGCGCGGCGCGCCGCTCACGCGCCAGGCCGTGCTGGCCGTGTACCGCCATCCGGCGTTCCGCGAAACGGCGGCGCTGGTGCTGGTGCCGCACACGGTGTTCTTCGGCATGCAGGGCCTGTGGATAGGACGCTGGCTGAACGACGTGGCCCGCTTCTCAGACGCGGCCGTGGCCTACCTGCTGTACCTGGGCATGGCGGCCATCATCTTCGGCGCCATCTTCGTGGGCATGGTGACCGAGTGGGCCGGGCGGCGCGGCGTGCGGCCGCTGACGGTGGCGGCGGCCGGCATCGCCCTGTTCATCGCGGTGCAGCTGGGCTTCGTGATCGGCTACGCGCCCAGCTACCAGCTGCTGTCGGTGCTGTTCACGTTGGTGGGCACCATCACCGGCATCGAATACGCGATCGTCGCGCAGAGCATGCCGCCGGCGCTCACGGGGCGGGCGGCCACCTGTCTGAACCTGCTGATCTTCCTCGGCGCTTTCGCGGTGCAGGCTGGGTTCGGGCAACTGGTCGGCTGCTGGCAGGCCAACCTGCTGCACCAGTACCCGGCCGTCGCCTACCGCTGCGGCTTCGCCGTGCTGGTGGCGTTGCAGTTGCCGGGACTGTTGCGTTTTGTGTGGCGCCGGTGGCGCGCGCGCACGCCGGCGCGCGCGGGCGCGGCGCATGGAGGTAAAATCAGGCTTCCATCCGGCAGTCCGGCGCACTGACACTGCACTCAACTGGGGAGGTAGCACATGACCACTTCCGTGTTCGCCACCCTGCCACCCGACTGGCAGGACTGGATCAGGGACAACCTGGCGCGCGCGTGCAGCCCGCACGACATGGCCGACAGCATGGCCCGCTCCGGCCAGTACAGCATGGCGTTCGCGCGCGCCGCCATCGGCGAGGCGCTGGGCGCCGATCCGCTCGCGGCGCCGGGCCTGGACGAGGACATGCCGCAGGTGGACACGTCGAGCAACCGGCTGGCCGTGGCCGACCGCGCGGTCGACATCCTGTGCGCGCTGCGCCAGCCGCGCGTGGTCCTGCTGGGCAACGTGCTGGGCGAGGACGAGTGCGACGCCATCGTGGCCCACTGCGCCGGACGGTACGCGCGTTCCACCGTCACCAGCGAGGAGGACGGCGCCAGCACCGTGCATGACGGGCGCACCAGCGAGATGGCTTTCATCCAGCATGGCGAATGCGCGCTGGCCGACCGCATCGAACAGCGGCTGGCCGCCATCGCCCAGTGGCCGGTGGAGCGCGGCGAGCCGTTCCAGCTGCAGAAATATGGCGTGGCGCAGGAATACCGTCCCCATTTCGACTGGCTCAATCCCGACTCGGACGGCCACCGCGCGCACCTGCGGCGCGGCGGCCAGCGGCTGGCCACCTTCATCCTCTACCTGAGCGACGTGGAGCAGGGCGGCGGCACGGCCTTCCCCAACATCGGCCTGGAAGTCTTTCCCCGCAAGGGCAACGCGCTGTTCTTCCTCAACACGGACGCCGGCCGCCGGCCCGACCAGCAGACCCTGCACGCGGGCTGCCCGGTGGTGCGCGGCACCAAGATCATCGCCAACAAGTGGCTGCGCGCCGGCGTGTACTAGCTGAGCCTTCGGTTAGAATGGCGGGCTTGAACCACCCGCTCTGGCAACCAAGGAAAAGTATGAGACTCGTGCGTTACGGCCGTCCCGGCAAAGAGAAACCAGGTTTGATCGACGACTTCGGCAAGCTGCGCGACCTGTCGGGCGTGATCGACGACATCGGCCCCGAACAATTGTCGGCCAAGGCCCTGCGCAAACTGGCCAAGCTCGATCCCGAGACGCTTCCGGCCGTGCGCGGCAATCCCCGCTTTGGCGTGCCGCTGGCCAAGGTGGGCAAGTTCATCGGCATCGGCCTCAATTACTCGGACCACGCGGCCGAAGCGGGCATGCCGGTGCCCAAGGAACCGATCGTGTTCATGAAGGCCACCTCGTGCCTGAACGGCCCGGACGATCCCATCATGCTGCCGCAAGGGTCGAAGAAGACGGACTGGGAAGTGGAGCTGGGCGTGGTGATCGGCACGCGCGCCCAATATGTGAGCGAGGCGGATGCGCTCAAGTACGTGGCCGGCTATTGCGTGGTCAACGACGTGTCCGAGCGCGCGTTCCAGCTTGAACGCGGTCCGCAGTGGGACAAGGGCAAGGGCTGCGACACCTTCGGCCCGGTCGGCCCGTGGCTGGTGACGGAGGACGAGATCTACGACGTGCAGCAGCTGGACCTGTACCTGGACCTGAACGGCAAGCGCATGCAGACGGGCAGCACGTCCACCATGATCTTCACGGTGGCGCAGCTGGTCAGCTACCTGTCGAAGTTCATGACGCTGGAGCCGGGCGACATCATCGCCACCGGCACCCCGCCCGGCGTGGGCCAGGGCCGTAAGCCGCAGCGCTTCCTGAAGAAGGGCGACCAGCTGCGCCTCGGCATCGCCGGCCTGGGCGAACAGCAGGCCGACGTCATCGCCTGGCAGGCGCCATAGCCGAAAGGGTCTGACCCTTGGGTCAGACCCTGGTTTGACGCTTCGAAATTAGCGAAATTGGGGCGCAACACAATTGTCAGCGCACGCGGGCCAGGGCCTGCGCCAGCGCGTCGCCCAGCCGCGCCACGATCTCGGCCAGGTCGGCCTCGGTGGCGATGAACGGCGGCGCCAGCAGGATATGGTCGCCGCGCCGGCCGTCGATGGTGCCGCCCATCGGATAAACCATCAGCCCGCACGCCATGGCCTGCTCCTTGACGGCCGCGTGCAGTTTCAACTCCGGCGCGAACGGTTCCTTGCTGTCCCGGTCGCGCACCAGTTCCAGCCCTAGAAACAGCCCGCGCCCCCGGATGTCGCCCACATGCGGGTGCGCGCCGAACGCGCGGTCCAGCATGCGCCGCAAGGCCGCGCCGCGCACGGCCACCTGTGATAGCAGATCGTCACGTCGTATCACCTGCTGCACGGCCAGCGCGGCGGCCGCCGCCACCGGATGGCCCATGTAGGTGTGCCCGTGCTGGAACACGCCGCTGCCCTCGCGCAGGCGCGCCACCAAGGGCGCGCGCGCGAGCACGGCGCCGATCGGCGCGTAGCCGGCGCCCAGGCCTTTGCCCAGCGCCACCAGGTCCGGCACCACGTCCTCCTGTTCGATCGCATACAGCGTGCCGGTGCGGCCCATGCCGCACATGACCTCGTCCGCGATGAACAGGATGCCGTACTTGTCGCACAGCGCGCGCACGCCGCGGAAGTAGCCGGGCGTGGGCGGCACGGCGCCGCCGGTGGCGCCCACCACGGGCTCGGCGCAAAACGCGATCACCCGTTCCGGTCCCGTCTCGACGATGCACGCCTCCAGTTCGGCCAGCAGGCACAAGGTGTAGTCATCGACGCTCTGGCCGGGCGCGCGGTCGCGGTATTCGTAGCAGGGGGAGACGCGCGCCACATCCATCAGCAGCGGCGTGAAATGCCGGCGGCGCCACTCGTTGCCGCCCAGGGCCAGCGCGCCCAGCGTGTTGCCGTGGTAGCTCTGACGGCGGGCGATGAACATGGTGCGCTCGGGCTGGCCCGCCTCTACGAAATACTGGCGCGCCAGCTTGAGCGCCGTCTCGATCGCCTCCGACCCGCCCGATACGAGGTAGACGTGATCGAGGTCGCCGGGCGCGTCCGCCGCCAGCGTGGCCGCCAGTTCCTCGGCCACCTCGGTGGTGAAGAAGCCAGTGTGAGCATAAGCGGTGCGGTCGATCTGCGCGTGCATGGCGGCTAGCACGTCGGGGTGGCCGTGGCCCAGCGAGGACACGGCCGCGCCGCCGCTGGCGTCGAGATAGCTTTTGCCGCTGGCGTCGCGCACCAGCATGCCGGAGGCGCTGACGGCCGTGGGCGGGACGTGCCGCAGATTACGGTGGATGATGTGGCTCGTTTGGCTCATTGCGTCCTCTCGGTGGGGGGCGGAAGGGGATGACAGACTGCCTAGGTTAGACGGGAGCGGCCGTTATGTCGTTGATATTTGCCGAGGAAAATGTTTTTTGTGTGCAAGGGCAGTGGGACTGTTCCCCGTGGGTTGTCTGGTATGCGCACCATGCCGAGTGCTGCGGAGGGGCGGCCTGCGGCGCGTCAAAGGGCCGGGCGCAACTTGCTTCTATAGTCAGTCAGTTTGCGCAACCGTCCGCATCGGGCGGATTCCTGATAGACATGTGAGCGAAGGACTATGGTGAGATTCTTGTTATTTGGCGCCACGAGGGAGCGTCGCTATGTGGGAGCGCGGTAAATGAAGGATGCCGCCTCGCTGCTGTTCTTCGGCAGTTTGTTTTCCGCCCTGGCCTGGCTCTTCTGGCACGTGCTCGGAAGTGATGCGATGAACGTGCTTGTGGCGGTCTGCCTGGTTGTCGTCGTGGTCGATAATGCGCGGCTGCGCCGGGCGTTGCGCGACGCGCGGCAGCGCATCGACAAGCCAGAAGCATAATCCGGTGTTCGTCTGGTGCGGTCGATACGCAAGCAGGGGCGGACGGGCCGCGAAGCTTGTGTTCCCCCATGATTTGCCTGAAGATCCAGACTGGACCATGACCGGAACTTGCCCCGATGAGCGATCGCCTCCCTCCCATTCCCTTTGCCCAGCTCAGCGCCGCCCAGCAGGTGGCCGCGCAAGCCGTGATCGACGGCCCGCGCGGCGCGCTGTACGGGCCGTTCGTGCCGCTGGTGCGCAGTCCGGAGTTGATGGAGGCGGCCCAGCGCATGGGCGAATACCTGCGCTACCGCAGCGCCATCGGCACGCGCCTGTCGGAACTGGCGATACTGGTGACGGCGCGCCAGTGGAACCAGCCCGTGGAATGGGCCATCCATGCGCCCATCGCGCAGGATAGCGGCATCGCGCCGGCCATCATCGAGGCCATCGCGGCGCGCCGGCGGCCGGAAAACATGACGGAGGACGAGGCCCTGGTGCACGACTTCTGCATCGAACTGCACCAGCGGCAGCGGGTCGGCGACGACACCTACACGGCCGCGCTGGCGCGCTTCGGCGAGCACGGGGTGGTCGATCTGATCGGGATAAACGGTTATTACACTTTTCTGGCGATGGTGATGAACGCGGCGCAGACGCCCGCGCCACCATCGCGCGCGGCGCCGCTGGCGCCCTAGCCGGCGGTCGGCAAGCGCAACCGGACGCCACGCCAACGCCGGGCGCCCTACACCGGCTCCAGTGCCAGTGCCAGCGCCAGTGCCGGTACCGGCGCCGGTGCCGGCCTTACGCCAGCACGCGCTTGAGCCACGCGCTGATGTGCGCCACTTCCTCCTGGCACACCGAGTGCTGCATCGGGTATTCGTGCCATTCCACGTTGTAGCCGAGCTGCTTGAGCAGGTCGCGCGACTGTTCGGCGCGCGCCACCGGCACCACCGGGTCCATGCGGCCGTGCGCCATGAAGATGGGCGTGGCCTTGCTGGCGGCCGTGTGTTCGGCGATGGCCTTGTCGGCGATCGGCACGTAGCCCGACAGGCACATCATGCCGGCCAGCTTGCCCGGCTGGCGCAGGCCCGTCTGCAGCGTCATCGCGCTGCCTTGCGAGAAGCCGGCCAGGATGATGCGATCGGTCGGAATGCCGCGCGCGTTCTCGCGCGCGATCAGCGCCTCCACCTGGCCTTGCGACGTGCGCAAGCCCTTCTCGTCCTCGTGGCGTCCCAGGTCGGTGGCCACGATGTCGTACCAGGCGCGCATCACGTAGCCGCCGTTGATCGTCACCGGCATCATTTCGGCGTTGGGGAACACGAAGCGGATGCCGGGCAGGCCGGCCAGGTCCAGTTCGCGCACCATGGGCACGAAGTCGTTGGCGTCGGCGCCCAGGCCGTGCATCCAGATGATGGCCACGGTGGGATTGGGGGCCGATTCGATGTCGATGGTTTGCAGCAGAGTGCTCATGGGTTTCCTTGCTTTCTTTGCATATGACGGGACGGTGGCCAGCGCGCCGGCGGCCAGCGCGGCCTGAACAAACGCGCGCCGGCGCATGCGGGTCAGGTGGCTTGGGTGGCGGCCGGGCGCAGCGCCGACTTGGGCCGGAACGCCTTGCAGACGGCGGGATCGGTTTCCATGTACGGGCCGCCGATCAGGTCCACGCAGTACGGCACGGCGGCGAAGATGCCACCCACCACGCTGTTGCCGCCGGCGTCCTTCAAGCCCTCCAGCGTTTCCTGGATGGCCTTGGGCTGGCCCGGCAGGTTCATGATCAGGGCCGCGTGGTCGGCCGTCTCGCGGATCACGGCCGTCTGGCGCGACAGGATGGCGGTCGGCACGAAGCGCAGGCTGATCTGGCGCATCTGCTCGCCGAAGCCCGGCATCTCCTTGGTGCCCACGGCCAGCGTGGCCTCGGGCGTGACGTCGCGCCGCGCCGGGCCGGTGCCGCCCGTGGTCAGCACCAGGTGGCAGCGGGCCTGGTCCACCAGCTCGACCAGGGTGGCCTCGATCTGCGGACGCTCGTCGGCGATCAAGCGGGTCTCGACCCGGAACGGGGTGGTCAGCGCGCGCGTGAGCCAGTCGCGCAGCGCGGGGATGCCCTGGTCCTGGTACACGCCGCCGCTGGCGCGGTCCGACACGGACACCAGGCCGATCACCAGTTCCACGTCGTTACTCATCGCCCGATTCGTCCTCTTCGTCGGCCGCGTCGTCGCCGGCGGCCGGCTTGTTCTTCTTGGCCTCGATCTGCTTGAGGATCTGGAAGATCTCGCGGTAGGCCTTGGGCGGCTTGTTCTCGGCCTGCTCCTTGCGGGCGTTGCGGATCAGGGTGCGCAGGTGCTGCGCGTCCAGGTCCTGGTTCTCGGCCAGCAGGGTGGTCAGGGCCTTGTCGTCGGCCAGCAGCTTCTCGCGGCGCCGCTCCAGCGCGTGCATGGCGGCCGTGTCGGCCTTGGAGGCGCCCTTCCAGCCGTCGATGGTCTTCTGGATCAGGGCCACCTCGGCCTCGTCGAGCGTGCGCATCTTCTTGCCGACGTACTGCATCTGGCGGCGCCGGCCCTCATGGTTGGTGATGGTCTGGCATTCGAGGATGGCGTCGCGCACGTCCTCGGGCATGGGCACGCGCTTGACGCGGTCGCGCGGCTCGGCCACCAGCGCCTCGCCCAGTTCCTGCAGCGCGTTCATCTGGCGCTTGAGCTCCGATTTGGATGGGCGTTCGTACTCCTGCTCGAACTCGGATGATTGGTAGCCAACGGCACCGCGGTTTGGATTTACCATAATATTAACTTGCGGTTTGGCGCAAGGCCGCCCCTATAAACTGTAAACGACTGCTATCATAACTGTTTTAGCGGTCATCCGAAGAAATCACCACATGAGCGACTCCGTTTTTACCCATACCCAGGACCAATTGAAACAGCTCGCGCGCGACGTGCTGGCCTACGCCCGCGAGAAGGGCGGCACCGATTGCGCGGTCGAGATCAGCGAGGGCAGCGGCCTGTCGGTCTCGGTCCGCAAGAGCAAGATCGAGACGATCGAGCAGAACCGCGACAAGGGCATGGGCGTGACGGTGTTCATCGGCCAGAAGCGCGGCAACGCCAGCACCTCCGACTTTTCGCCGGCCGCGCTGCGCGCCACGGTGGAGGCGGCCTACAACATCGCCTGCTTCACGGCCGACGATGACTGCGCCGGCCTGGCCGACGCCGACATGCTGGAGATGGCCCCGCAGGACCTGCAGCTGTTCTACCCGTGGAATATCAGCACCGAGGAAGCCGTGGCGCTGGCCCAGCGCGCCGAGGCGGCCGCCTTCGCCGTCGACCCGCGCATCACCAACAGCGAGGGCGCCGGCGTGCACGTGCAGCAATCGCACTTCGTGTCGGCCAATTCGCGCGGCTTCATCGGCGGCTATCCATACTCGCGCCACACGCTGTCGGTGGCGCCGATCGCCGGCAAGGGCGCCAAGATGCAGCGCGACGACTGGTACAGCTCCGTGCGCGACGCGAGCAAGATGTCCTCGCCCGAGGCGATCGGCCGCTACGCCGCCGAACGGGCGCTGGCGCGCCTGAACGCGCGCAAGATCGACACCCGCACCTGCCCCGTGCTGTTCGAGGCGCCGCTGGCGGCCGGCCTGCTGGGCGCCTTCGTGCAAGCCACGTCGGGCGGCGCGCTGTACCGCAAGTCGACCTTCCTGCTCGACTCGCTGGGCAAGGCCGTGTTCCCGTCCCACATCCAGGTCACGGAGGACCCGCACGTCATCGGCGCCGTCGGTTCGGCCCCGTTCGACGAGGAGGGCGTGCGCACCGTCAAACGCGACGTGGTCAAGGACGGCGTGGTGCAGGGCTACTTCCTGTCGACCTATTCGGCCCGCAAGCTGGGCATGAAAACCACGGGCAACGCGGGCGGTTCGCACAACCTGTCGCTCACTTCGTCCAATACAAAACCGTCGGACGACTTCGTGGCCATGCTGAGGAAGATGGGCACCGGCCTGCTGGTGACGGAGCTGATGGGCCAGGGCACCAACTACGTGACGGGCGACTACTCGCGCGGCGCCTCCGGCTACTGGGTCGAGAACGGCGTGATCCAGTACCCGGTGGAGGAGATCACCATCGCCGGCAACATGAAGGACATGCTGGCCCAGATCGTGGCCGTGGGCGCCGACGTGCTGGTGCGCGGCACCAAGCAGACCGGCTCGATCCTGATCGAGAAGATGGTGGTGGCCGGCGCCTGACGAGCCGTCCCGTTTCGCCGCAGTGCAGCACGGCCGCCTCGCGCGGCCGTCTTTATTTTCGTTGCAAGCTTTCCCCACTGCTCATACACTGTGACGTGCATCAGCGTTATGCCTTCACACACACAGAGGAGATAAACAGCATGGAACGTCGTTCCTTCCTGAAGAAAGCGGCAGCGGGCACCGGCGCCGGCGTGATCGCCGCACCGGCCCTGGCGGCCGACGCCCTGCCCACCATCAACTGGCGCCTGGCGTCGAGCTTCCCCAAATCGCTCGACACCATTTTCGGCGCGGCCGACACGTTCACGCGCCGCGTGCACCAGCTCACGGGCGGCAAATTCAACATCCGCAGCTTCGCGGCCGGCGAGATCGTCCCCGGCCTGCAGGTGATGGACGCGGTGCAGGCCGGCACGGTGGAGATGGGCCACAGCGCCTCGTACTACTACTTCGGCAAGGACGCCACGTTCGCCTTCGACTGCGCGGTGCCGTTCGGCCTCACCTCGCGCCAGCACACGGCCTGGTTCGACCAGGGCGGCGGGCGCGATCTGACGCGTGAATTCTTCAAGGGCTACGGCATCATCAACTTCCTGGGCGGGAACTCGGGCACCCAGATGGGCGGCTGGTTCCGCAAGGAGGTCAAGACCGTGGCCGACCTGAAGGGCACCAAGATGCGCATCGGCGGCTTCGCCGGCAAGGTGATGGAGCGTCTGGGCCTGGTGCCGCAGCAGCTGGCCGGCGGCGACATCTACCCGGCGCTGGAGAAGGGCACCATCGACGCGGCCGAATGGGTCGGCCCGTACGACGACGAAAAGCTGGGCTTCTACAAGGTGGCGCCGTACTACTACGCGCCGGGCTGGTGGGAGGCGGGCGCCAATTTCTCGTTCTATGTCGGCATCAAGGAATGGGAGAAGCTGCCCAAGGAATACCAGGCCGCGCTGGAAGTGGCGACCTACGAGGCGCACGTGGTGATGCAGGCCGAGTACGACGCCAAGAACCCGGTGGCGCTGGCGCGGTTGCTGAAGAACGGCGTCAAGCTGCGCAACTTCCCGAAAGACACGATGGACGCGTGCTACAAGGCGGCCAACGAGGTGATGAACGAGGAAGCGGCCAAGAACGCCAAGTTCAAGAAGATCTACGAACCGTGGAAGCGCTTCCGCCAGGACCAGAACCAGTGGGCGTCGGTGGCCGAGGCGACCATGCAGAACTACCTGATCAACGCCGGCCGCGGCGGCCGTTAAGCATCAACCGGGGTCAGGTCATGAAATTGCGCAAGTTGCGTGAGTTCATGACCTGACCCCGGTTTTTTTGCTACGTGTAGTCCCTCATTGAAATGCGGCCGATTGCAGGGCGATACTGGCCGGCACACCACCTCAAAGGAGACATCAACATGAGCAAGTTCATTTCGGCATTCCTGATCAGCGCGCTGTGCCTGGCCACCAACTGCTTCGCGGAAGACCACGGGACGGCCGAGCAAGCCGTGCAGATGGTGCACAAGGTGATCGCCGACATCAAGTCCCATGGCCGCGACAAGACCATCGCGGAGATCAATACCCTCAGCCCCACCTACCGCGACCGCGACCTGTACGTGACCATCATGGACTTGAAGGGCGTGGAACTGGCCCATGGCAGCAACAAGCGCATGCAGGGCGTGAACCTGATCGACATCAAGGACCAGGACGGCAAGCTGTATATCCGCGAGCGGCTGGAAATGGCCAAGACCAAGGGCAAGGGCTGGCAGGACTACAAGTTCGTCAATCCCGTGTCCAAGACGATCGAGCCGAAGTCCATGTACTTCGAAAAATACGACGACATGATCGTCAGCTGCGGCATCTACAAGGATAAGTAAGCGCCTGCTTTCCGCAGGGCCGGCGCGCGGCTAGTGGTGGTGATGCGGGTTGGCGCGCCGTCCCAGCACCACGTGCAGCACGAACAGCGCGCCCGTGGCCAGACCCACCACCCAGTGCAGCGCGGACCACACGGGGCGGTCGCTCTCGCCGGCCAGGTAGTACAGGCCGAAGCCGGTGGCGATCAGGAACAGCATGGTGGCGATCATGCCCCAGCCCGTGGCCAGGTTGCGGCCGGCCTTGAGGGCGCGCCGGATGTGGGCGTTCATC
Organism: Rugamonas sp. GW822-FHT03B10; assembly: GCF_058801745.1. Taxonomy (NCBI): domain Bacteria; kingdom Pseudomonadati; phylum Pseudomonadota; class Betaproteobacteria; order Burkholderiales; family Oxalobacteraceae; genus Rugamonas; species Rugamonas sp. GW822-FHT03B10. The sequence continues at coordinate 28,188 of NZ_JBXANP010000002.1, forward strand.
AGGCTGCCGAGGAAGAACAGCGTCAGCATGACGGCCGCGCCGTGCAGCTTCATCGACCACGGTTCCAGCGGGTGCACGGTTTCGCCGAATTCGCCGGCCTGGCGCAGCCAGTAGCGCGCCACCAGCCAGGCGGCGCCGCTGGCCAGCAGCAGGGCCAGGCTGGCGTACACGCAGCGGCGGTGCCAGCGTTCCAGTTTGAGGTTGATGTGGTGGCGGGCTGCGGGCCGTGGTTGTGAGGTCTGGGTATGCATCGGCTAGATTATAAGCGCTGTGGCGCCCATGGCGCGCAGGGCCGGGTGGTCGGTATCGCCGCTGGCCAGCACCACCTTGGTCAGCGCGTCGGCCACGGCGCAGCTGGCGGCGCGCACGGTGACGCTGGCGCCGTCCGTGATCGGCGTGCCGTCGCGTCCGTCGACGAGGGCGCTGATGTCGCGCCCCGCGTGGCGGCGCGCCGTGAAATAGTTGGCGGAGGTGGCCAGCGCCTCGTTGGTGATGGTCACGCGCGCGCCCGCCCGCCCCGGCGCGCGCGGATCGCGGATCGCCACCGGCCATGGCGCGTCGCCGATGGCGCGCAAGTCGCCGCCGGCGTTGACGCAGGCGTTGCGCACGCCGGCCCCGCGCAGCGCCTCGATGGCCAGGTCCACGGCGTAGCCCTTGGCGATGCCGCCCAAGTCGACCCAGCCCGGCGCCGCTTTGCGCACCATGTGGTTGGCCTCGCAGCGCAGCACCGTCACGCCGGGGCGGTAGGCCGGCAGGTCGGGCAGGGGCGCGGGCAGGCAGTCCCAGTCCACCAGGCGCGGCGCGCAGGCGATGTTGAAGATGCCGTCCGACTGGTCGGCCACTTGCTGGGCCAGGTGCAGCACCTGCCAGGTGTGGGGATGGACGGCGATGGTTTCGCTGGCCCAGGCCAGGTTGAGGCGGGCCACGTCGCTGGCGCCGTCGTGGAAGCTCATCAGACGGTGGACCAGCGCCACCTGCGCGAACGCTTGCGTGATGGCCTGCGTGAGCGCTTGCTGCGCGTCCGGCGCCGGGCCGGCGTCGGCCACGGTGATCTCCACCATGGTTCCCAGCCAGGGCTGGGCGCGCCGCATCATTTTTTCAGCGCCACCTGGGCGATGGCGGCGATGCGCCGCACGCCATCGGTCAGGTGGGTGCACGACAGCGTGGCGCCGCTGATGTTGGCGATGCCGTCGCCGATGGCCAGCCCGGCCGGCGCCGCCTTGCCCACGAACTGGCGGCGCCAGGCCGGGGTGCGGATTTCGCCGCCGTGGCTTTCGCGGTAGGCCAGGATCTCCACCTGGCGGATGGTGGCGTCCGGATTGAGGCCGACGGCGTACGAGATCAGCTCGAACTTGCCGACCACGTCGTCGAGCACCATGAAGCCGAGCAGGGCGTCGCCCTTGTAGGCGCCGAACACGCGCCAGTTCACGGAGCGGGCCGGCAGGCCGGCCAGCTTTTCCACCTGCTGCATCTGCGGCAGGGTGAGCGCCAGGTTCTGTTCGCGGAAGCCGGTGGCGTCCGCGAACATCAGCTTTTGCGCCTGCGCCACGTCCAGGTACTGGGTGGCGAAGGCGGGCGCACAGGCGGCACCGGCCGCCAGCGGGATCAGGGCGAGGTAGCGCATGGCCGGCCCGGCGATCAGTACGAGAAGCCCACGCCCAGGTTCAGGCGGTCGCGGGTCTTGTCTTCGCGGAATTTCTGGTAGTCGGCCTTCAGCACCACGCCTTCGCCCACTTTCAGGTTGGCGCCCACGGTGGCCACCTTCTCGTCGGTGCCGGTGGCCACGTCCAGGCCCTGCGGCAGGGCCGCGTAGGCCTTGGCCGTGTTGAACTGCTCATAGCGCGCGAAGGGGCTCAGCACGTAGTCGCCCGACTTGAGCAACTGGTAGGCCGCCTGCAGGTACCAGCCGGCGAAGCTGCTCGGCACCGGGGTCGGGCTGCCCACCAGCGTGGCGTTCAGCGCTTCGGTGTTGCTGATCTGGCCGCGCGCGTACAGGGCCGACAGGTCCCAGTGGCCCGGCGTGTAGCGCGTGTGCAGGTCATACATGGTGACGCGGGCGTCCTGGCCGGCGAAACCGGCCGCTTTGTGGCCGGCCTTGCCGGTGAAGACGGAGCCGCCCACCAGCAGGCCCGGCACGCCGCGCCAGTTCAGGGCCGCGTGCACGCTCAGGTCGCGCGACTTGGCTTGCTGGCCTTCCTGGTGGATGGCGCCCAGCGGCGATTCGCGGCCTTCTTCCGAGGTGGCGTCCCACTTGCCCAGGTCGAAGCCGGTGGTGATGCCGGTGTCCCAGGTCAGGCCGGCGGCCGTGTCGCCCGACAGGCCCACGCCCACTTCGCGCCAGGTGGACGGGATGATGGCCGTCTCGACGAAGTTGCGCTCGACGCCGAAGTAGGCGGTCGGTTCGTGGTTGGTGTTGAGCAGACCCGATGGGATCAGGAACAGGCCGGCCTTGCCGCGCAGGCCGTTGCCGAATTCGCGTTCGATGTACAGCTGTTCGACTTCGCTCTCGCCCTTGTCGTCGGCCGACACGACGGCGTGCTCCCATTCGAACTCGGAGACCATCTTGGTCTTGTCGTCGAAGCGGTGGGTGATGCCGATCACGGCGCGGCGCACGTCGGCCTGGGCGGCGCTGGCGTCCTTGGTGGGGCGGTTGTAGTTGATCTCGCCATAGCCGGTGACGATGGTGGCCGGCGCGGAGGCGGCGACCTGCCAGGCCGCCGCAGGCGCGGCCGGGGCGGCAGGAGCGGCGGGGGCTGCGGGGGCTGCGGGGGCCGCCGGAGCGCCAGGTGCCGCGGGGGCGGCCGGCGCTGCTGGCGCTGCTGGCGCGGCGGCCATGGCTTGCTGGCGCTGCTCGACGGCTTCCGTCTTCTTGACGCTGGCGCGCAGTTCGGCCTTCAGTTGTTCCAGTTCGGCGGCCATCTTTTCGATGCGCTGCATCAGTTCCGCTTCGCCGGCCGTGGCGGCCAGCGGTGCGCTCAGGAAGGCGGCCGCGAGGGCCGTGGCGATCACGCGCTTGTTCATCATGTTGTTCATCATTTTGCTCATCATGTGCTCTCTCGGGGTCTGCAGGTTAATTCTTGTAGCCGTCGGTCAGGGTGCCGAGGAACTGCACCAGGTCGTCGATTTCGGCCGGCGACAGCGCGGGCGCCATGCCGGGCTGGCGGTTGTATGGCACTTCCGTCACGTTGACGTTGGCGCGGTACTGGGGCGGCAGGTCGTTGAACTTCGCCACCGTGCCGTCGGCGTTGACCGGATACCACAGCGCGGGATTGGTGTCGCGCGTGACGTAGAAGCGCACCACGTCGGTCAGGTTGCTGAACGCGCCGTTGTGGAAGAACACCTTGCGGGTGGCGACGTTGCGCAGCGTGGGCACCTTGAAGGCGCCGCACAGGTCGGCGCGCCCGGCCAGGTCGGTGCGGTCCGGGCCGCACAGGCCGAGGTCGAAGTAGGCCGGGTCGGCGGTGGCGGCCAGGCGCGGGTTGCGCGGCACGCCCAGGTTGTCGAACGTGAAGTCGGTGAACAGGGGCGCCGCGCCGTCCGCGCCGCGCGCGCTGGTGTGGCAGGCCGCGCAATTGCCCTTGGTGGGGTTGTTGAACAGGGCCAGGCCGCGTAGTTCGGCGTCGGCCAGTTTCACTTGACCGGCCAGGAACAGGTCGTACTTGGAATCGTAGGGGTGGAACGACGGGTCTTCCAGCTGGAACTGCTGCAGCGCGTAGGTCATGCGGCTGAACGCCTGCTCGGGCTGGTCGAGGATGGTGTCGCCGAACTGCTGGCGGAAGCGGGCCGCGTACGGGGTCTGCCTCAGGCGGGCGATGACGTCGGCCACGCTGGCGTTGGCCATCTCGTGCGGCGCCAGGAACGGGCGCTGGCCCTGCTCGGCCAGCGACTGGGCGCGGCCGTCGCGGTCGAAGCCGCCCGTGGGCGTGCCGTCCTTGGCGAAGGCGAAGGCCGGCGTGCGTTCCAGGTAGCGCAGCGAGGGCGCGGCGCGGAAGCCGGGCGTGGTGCCGTCCGGGCCGCCCAGTTCCGCCGCCAGGTCGCTGGTGGGGCCGTGGGCGTTGGCCGGATTGTGGCAGCTGGCGCACGACTGGCGGCCGGAGGCCGACAGCGACTGGTCGCTGAAGATCAGTGCGCCCAGCTGGGCCGGTTCGCTCAGGCTGGCGGTGGGCGTGGGGGCGGGGCTGTCGCCGTTGCCGGAGGAGGAGCCGCCGCAGGCGCTCAGGGCCAGAAGTACGGCGGCGCCCGCCAGGCGCGTCATGGTCGCAGGAAGTGTCATTCGCATTGCAAGAGCGTTGTTGGTTTAACTGCAAATGAGAATGATTATAATTTGCGATTTGATTGAAGGCAATACGCCGGATGGCGTAGTGTTGATTTGATGCGGGTTGGGAAAGGAATGGAGGGGGCGCTCCCGATGCCGCCAACGTAAGACCGTCATTCCCGCGTGCGCGGGAGTGACGGTGTCAACTTACGGCGGGGATTACTGCGCGCGCAGTGCTTGCAGCACCGGCTGCAGGATGGATTTGCCCAATTCGGCGCTGCGGGCGCCGCTCCAGCCGGCTTCGGGGTCCGGGTCGTTGGCGTTGTCCTTGAACGGCATCTCCAGCGTCAGCGACAGGCAGCCGAAGGCGTGGGTGACGTAGGGCGAGCCCATGGTCAGCGTCTCGGCCGTGAACGGCGTGGCGCCGTAGCCATGCTCGTCCTGGAAGTCGGGGCTGGCGGTCTTGAAGTCGGCGATGAACTTCCGCTGGGCCGCCGCCTGCTCGGCCGTGAACTCGGGCAGCGATTCGCTGCCGGCCACGAACACGTAGGGCAGGCCTTCGTCGCCGTGCACGTCGAGGAACAGGTCGCAGCCCACTTCGTGCATCTTCTCGCGCACCAGGAACACTTCCGGGCTGCGCGCCATGGTCGGGGTCATCCACTCGCGATTGAGGTTGGCGCCGGCCGCGTTGGTGCGCAGGTTGCCGCGCACCGCGCCGTCCGGGTTCATGTTCGGCACCACGTGGAATTCGGCCTCCGTCAGGCACTGGCGGCCGAACGGGTTGGCCGGGTCCAGCAGCGCCTCCACCATGCCTTCGACGAACCATTCGGCCATCGTCTCGCCCGGGTGCTGGCGCGCGATCACCCACACTTTTTTCTCGGCGGCCGGATTGCCGATCACCAGCATGTTGAGGTCGCGGCCATCGACGGTGCTGCCCAGGTCCACCAGCTGCACCAGCGGCGACAGCTGCGCCGAGTCGAGCAGGGCCAGGTGGCGCTCCCACGAGTAGGGCTCGAAATAGGCGTAGTACACGCTGTCGTGGGTCGGCGTGTGGTCGATCGTCATCACCTGGCCATCGAAGCTGGTGGGCACGCGGAACCACGTTTCGCGGTCGTAGCTGGCCACGGCCTCGTAGTCCTTCCAGCCGTCCGGATAGGCGCTCTGGCCGGCGTTCAGGAAGCGCATGGTGAGCGCCGTCTCGCGCGCGCCCTGCACGCGGAAGAAGAACCACTGGGTGATGTCGGCGTGCGAGTCCTTGCGGATATTGAGCTCGATGGCGGACGGGTCGTCCGCGCGCAGCACGTCGATCGCGCCGGCATCGAATTGATGGCTGATTTTGATAGGCATTGCAGGTGTCCTGTTGAATTCAGAGTGAAAGTCCGTTGCGCTTGTGGCGCAATTGTCGCAATGATACAAGCTTTGGCCGCGTGCAGGCCGCAAACGGGGCGTGTGCGATTGCCCCTCTGGCAAGATGGCTCTACACTTAACGGCCCGCTTGTCGTTCCAGTGCAACCATCATTTTGGAGTCCAGTTCATGCAGCGTCGTTCCTTCCTCACCAAATCCGCCGCCGGCGCCACCGCCGCCGCCCTGTCCGCGCCGGCCCTGGCGCAAAGCCAGCCCGCCATCAGCTGGCGCCTGACGTCCAGCTTCCCCAAGACGCTCGACACCATCTTCGGCGCCTGCGACAAGTTCACCAAGCGGGTGGCCGAGCTCACCGGCGGCAAGTTCGTGATCCGCGCCTTCGCGGCCGGCGAGATCGTGCCCGGCTTCCAGGTGCTCGACGCGGTGCAGGCCGGGACGGTGGAGATGGGCCACACGCCGTCCTACTACTACTTCGGCAAGGACCCGGCGTTCGCCTTCGATTGCGCCGTGCCGTTCGGCCTCACCTCGCGCCAGCAGACGGCGTGGTTCGACCAGGGCGGCGGCCGTGAGCTGATGCGCGACTTCTTCAAGGGATATGGCATCGTCAATTTCATGGCCGGTAACACGGGCACCCAGATGGGCGGCTTCTACCGCAAGGAGATCCGCTCGGTGGCCGACATGAAGGGCCTGAAGATGCGGGTGGCCGGTTTCGCCGGCCGCGTGATGGAGCGCATGGGCGTGGTGCCGCAGCAGATCCCGGCCGGCGACCTGTACGCGGCGCTGGAGAAGGGCACCATCGACGCGGCCGAGTGGGTCGGCCCGTACGATGACGAGAAGCTGGGGCTGGCCCGCGTGGCGCCGCACTACTACGCGCCGGGCTGGTGGGAGGCCGGGCCGCAGCTGTCGTTCTACATCAACCACAAGGAGTGGGACAAGCTGCCCAAGGAATACCAGGCGGCCATCGAGGCGGCCAGCTACGAGTGCCACGTGGTGATGCAGGCCGAGTACGACGCCAAGAACCCGGCCGCGCTGGCGCGCCTGCTCAAGGCCGGCATCAAGCTGCACACATTCTCGAAGGACATCATGGACGAAGCCTACAAAGTCACCCAGCACGTGATGGAGGAGGAGGCGGCCAAGAACGCCAAGTTCAAGAAGATCTACGAGCCGTGGAAGCGCTTCCGCCAGGACCAGAACCAGTGGGCCTCGGTGGCGGAAGCGACCATGCAGAACTACCTGATCAGCATGGGACGCAAGTAAGGCGCTGTTCCAGCCAGTCGCTCACCAGCGGCCACAGGATGGCTTCCTGCTCGCGGCGGAAGAAGCCGAAGTGGCCGATGCGTTTCAAGCCGAACTGGCCGGGACTCAGTTCGCGGTAGTCCACCCGGGCGCCGCGGTAGGCTTCGTGCAGCATGCGCGAGCCTGATTCCAGCAGCAGTTCATCGTCGCTGAACGTCAGCCCCAGCACGGGCTGGCGCACGCGCGCGTACGCCTCGCGCGCGCCCGGTTCGCCCTGCAGCAGGTACTCGGGCTGCAAGCACCAGTGGCGCCACTGGTACATCACGCGGCGCGGTATGTCGCCCACCACGCCGATGCGCGTGCCGGGGAAGTAGCCGAACACGGGGCACAGCAGGGGCGTGAACACGTGCCATAACAAGGGCGCCTTGCGCCGCACGGCGGGCTGGTTGTGGCGCAGCGCGCCGCTGCCGACGGCGATGTTGATTACGCCGCTCACTTTCTCGATGGATGGCAGCAGCGGCACCGTCTGACCACCGAGGCTGTGACCGAGCACGAACAGCGGCAGGCCGTCCTTCTCCCGCCCAGCGCTGGCATGGTGCAGCACGGCGTCGTAATCGAGCGTGACCCAATCCGTGATGTTGGCCTTGCAGGCGCGCCGCGCGCCGTGCCGCGATTCGCCCATGCCCCGGTAGTCGAAGGTCCAGACCCGGTAGCCTTGCTGCGCCAGGAAGGTGGCGAAGTCGGCGTAGAACGATTGGGGCACGGCCATGGCCGGGCCGATCACGAGATGGGCGCGCGGCGCCTGCGCCGGTTCGTAGGCATAGGCGGTCAGCGGGTGGCCGTCGTGGGCGTGCAGGGTGTGGCGGGTGCGGGTCATTTCTTCAGCTCCTGGTGGGCGGGGCGGGGCGGGGCAGGGTGGCGGCCAATGCGTCGTCGGTGGCCAGACTGCGCCAGGCGGCGGCGCTCAGTTCGTCGATCGCGCTGCGCGGGTCGTGCAGCAGGCGGCCGCCCAGCCAGTGGCGGGCCAGTTCCTGCGCGGGGCCCAGCAGCAGCGGGGCGTACAACTCGGGCGCCAGCCGGCGCAGTATCCCTTGCTGGAACCACGGTTTGAGCAGGGCCAGCATGGTCTTGAAATGGCCGGCCGTCAGCTCGCGGATGGCCTGGTCGTGGGCCGGACTCACGGCCTGCCGCCGGGCGAACAGGAAGCGCGCCAGTTCGGGCCGCGCCACGATCCAGTCCAGGTGGGTGGACAGCAGGTTGTGGATGGCGGCGCGCGCGTCTTCCGCTTCGCGCACGCCGGCCAGCAAGCCGTTCCAATAGTCGTCCAGCCCTTGCGCGAACAGGGCGGCGGCGATGTTTTCCTTGGTGCCGAAGTGGTGGTAGATGCTGCCCACGGAGGCCTGGCTGCGCTGGCGGATGTCGTCGATGGTGGCCGCTGCTATGCCTTTTTCGGCGAACACGGCCAGCGCGGCGGCCAGGATGGCGCTTTTTCGGTCGAGCGGGATGGTGGTGTCGGCTGTTTTCATGGCTAGAATATTGTTCTAGAATTTAATTCTAGTCAAGTCTGAGCGCGGGTATAGGTGGGGTGGGACTCTCTGGAAGGGGCTTTTTCTAGATGACGCTATTTGATGCGGAAGCGCGCTAGATCATACTATCGCTTACTAAAATGACTTTGGCGGCAACTCTAAAACGCACTAAAACGCACTAAACGACGGGCGATCTTTTAGTATGGTTTAGTACGAAATAGTAATGTCAGCGGGCAAAATTAGAGCGGAATAGTGGCATCCAGAGCGAATTAGTGCGAAATCCGATGGTTTAGAAAAACCAGAAAAAAACGCGCCACCCCATGTATGCCGTCGGTGGCGCGGCTTAGCGCAGCCCGCCGAAGCGCTGGTAAAAGCTGTCGTCGGCCTCTGGCGCGCGCTCGTCCTCGCGGCGCAGGGTGGCCATGATGAAGTCCTCGGCTGGCGCGAACACGAGCCGGTAGATGTCGCGCGCCAGTTCGTAAGCCTGGGCGCCCGGCCACGGGTCGGGCAGCAGTTCCACCGGCAGTTGAGGATCGTGCAGTTGCACGCGGCGATAAGCGTGGATCAGCAGGCTGCGCACGACGAAGGCCTGCGCCGTGGTGATGGCTGGTTGCTGGCGCAGCAAGTCCAGCAGCGGCGCGAACTGGCGCATGAAATTCTGGTAGCCCGCTTCCACGTCCGACAAATCCCAACCCTCGGCCACCATGTCGCTCAGCGGCCGCGCACTCACCTGCGGCAGCGTGCTGGCACGGCACACATACAGCTTGCCCTGCACGCCCACGCGGGCCAGCAACGCTTCCAGCACGTCGGCCTCGGCGGCCGGGTGGCCGAAGATGCCGGGTGCGATCATGCTGTAGCCTTGCCACAACAATTCCTTGCGCAGCGTGCTGCGTTCGGCCGGCGTGATGTTGCCGCCGGCGCTCAACAGCAGGGTCCAGTTGCCGTCCCAGTGCAGTTGCAGCGGCGCGTAGATGCGGCGGTAGGCGCTGCTGAAACGGGCCATGGCGTCGGCCGGAATCGCGTACGAGCTGCGGCGCCCGTCGCGCTGCGCGCCCAGCCAGCCTTCCTGCGCCAGACGGAATACGGAGGTGCGCAGCAGCCGGTCGTTCACGCCGAACGGTTCGAGCAAGTTGATCAGACTGCCCAGCCACACCATGCCGCCGTGCGGCACGATGGCGTCGCCGAAGATCGTCACCACCAGCGACTTGGAGCGCGGTGGGTCGGTGGCCAGAAAGTGGGCTATCCAGCCGTCGCAAGTCGTCGTTGTTGTCATGGGCAAAATCGGTTTCCGCAGATTGAATGAATCAGATCAGGCAGCAGTTTACTTTGCCCCGGCTTGAGCGCAGCATTATTTTCATGCTTGCCTATGACAAGATACGAAATTTCGTTATGACTCAAAAAACGTGTAGCCAAACGAAAATTCGTATCGTATGATGCGTTCTTCTCACTTGGAGATCAATCATGTACGCACAGATGGTGGAAACGGGGCTCAAGCAAGTTCGCAACCTGGATGACATGAGCGCGGAAGAACGCGCGTTCCAGGACCGGATCGACGCGGGCGTGAAGATCGAGGCCAAGGACTGGATGCCGGACGCCTACCGCAAGACGCTGATCCGCCAGATCTCGCAGCACGCGCACTCGGAGATCGTGGGCCAGCTGCCGGAGGGGAACTGGGTCACGCGCGCGCCCACGCTCAAGCGCAAGTCCATCCTGCTGGCCAAGATCCAGGACGAGGCGGGCCACGGCCTGTACCTGTACAGCGCGGCCGAGACGCTGGGCGTCTCGCGCGACGAGCTGCTGGCCGCCCTGCACGCGGGCAAGGCCAAATATTCGAGCATCTTCAACTACCCCACGCTGTCGTGGGCCGACATGGGCGCCATCGGCTGGCTGGTGGACGGCTCGGCCATCATCAACCAGATCCCGCTGTGCCGCTGCTCGTACGGCCCGTACTCGCGCGCCATGATCCGCGTCTGCAAGGAGGAATCGTTCCACGCGCGCCAGGGTTACGACATCATGCTGGCGCTGTCGCGCGGCACGCCGGAGCAGAAGGCCATGGCGCAGGATGCGCTGAACCGCTGGTGGTGGCCGTCGCTGATGATGTTCGGCCCGTCGGACGCGGAATCGGTCAACAGCGCGCAATCGGCCCAGTGGCGCATCAAGCTGTTCTCCAACGACGAGCTGCGCCAGCGCATGGTGGACCAGACCGTGCCCCAGGCCGAGTACCTGGGCCTGACCATCCCCGACCCCAAGCTAAAGTTCAACGCCGAAACGGGCCACTACGAATTCGGCGAGATCGACTGGAGCGAGTTCCACGCGGTCCTTAAGGGCAACGGCCCCTGCAACCGCGAACGCCTGGCCACCCGCGTCAAGGCCTACGAGGAAGGCCAGTGGTTCCGCGACGCGCTCACGGCCTACGCCGACAAGCACGCCGCCGCCAAGGCTGCCGCCTGAAAACGATAAAACGAGGAGAATCGCATGAGCAAAGAATGGCCATTGTGGGAAGTGTTCATCCGCAGCCAGCACGGTCTGGCGCACAAGCATGTGGGCAGCCTGCACGCACCGGACGCCGAAATGGCGATCAATAACGCGCGCGACGTCTACACCCGCCGCAACGAGGGCGTCAGCATCTGGGTGGTGCGCGCGGCCGACATCGTGGCCAGCAGCCCGTCCGACAAGGGTGCCCTGTTCGAGCCGTCCAACAGCAAGGTGTACCGCCATCCAACCTTCTTCCCGATGCCGGAAGAAGTCAAGAACCTGTAAGCGGGAGCGCGCACCGTGGATCACAACAAGTTCGACTATCTGCTGCGCCTGGGCGACAACGCCCTCGTGCTGAGCCAGCGCATCTCCGAATTGTGCGGCAAAGGGCCGGCGCTGGAGGAGGACATGGCGCTCACCAACGTCTCGCTCGACCTGCTGGGCCAGACCCGCCTGTGGTACAGCTACGCGGGCGAGCTGGAAGGCGAAGGCCGCGACGAGGACCGCCTCGCCTTCCACCGCGACGCGCACCAGTTCCGCAACTGCCTGCTGGTGGAGCAGCGCAACGGCAACTACGCCGACACCATGATGCGCCAGTTCTTCTTCGACACCTGGCACTACTTCCTGATCGGCGCGCTGACCAAGTCGTCCGACGCGCGCATCGCCGGCATCGCCGAGAAGTCGCTCAAGGAAGTGACCTACCACCTGCGCCGCAGCGGCGACCTGGTGGTGCGCATGGGCGACGGCACGCCCGAGAGCCACGCCAAGGTGCAGGCCGCGGCCGACGCGCTGTGGATGTACACGGGCGAGATGTTCAACTACGACGCCGTCGACCAGGCCATGGTGGACGCCGGCGTGGCGCCGGCCGCCGCGCCGCTGCGGACCCAGTGGCTGGAACACGTGGCCGCCATCTTCGCCGAGGCCACGCTGGTCATGCCGTCGCCGGACGCGTGGATGCAAAAGGGCGGCAAGCAGGGCGTGCACAGCGAACACCTGGGCTACCTGCTGGCCGAGATGCAGTTCCTGCAGCGCGCCTATCCCGGCGCGGAATGGTGACGAAGGTGATGGCCATGCAAGCCGCCGCCGTCACCGCCGAACAGGTTTGGGCCTGGCTGGCCGAGGTGGCCGACCCCGAGATCCCCGTGATCTCGGTGGTGGACCTGGGCATCGTGCGCGCCGTCGACGTGGCGGCGGACGGCGCCTGCACCGTCACCATCACGCCCACGTACTCCGGCTGCCCGGCCATGCAGGTGATCGCGGACGCCGTCACGGAGGCCCTGCGCGCGCGCGGCGTGGCCGACGTGCGGCTGCACACCCAGCTCACGCCCGCCTGGACCACGGACTGGATGAGCGAATCGGGCAAGGCCAAGCTGCGCGGCTACGGCATCGCCCCGCCGGCCCAGCAGGCGATCGACATCAGCGGCCTGCGCGACCGCAACGCCGTGCAGCGCGGCGCCTTGCCGGGACTGGGCGCGCAACCGGTCGTCGCCTGTCCGCAGTGCGGCTCAACCCATACGGAACTCACCAGCCAGTTCGGCTCCACGCCCTGCAAGGCGCTCTACAAATGCCTCGATTGCCGCGAGCCTTTCGACTACTTCAAGTGCCACTGACCACCATGAGCAAATTCTATCCGTTGACCGTCTCGCAGGTGCGCAATGAAACGCGCGACACCATCGCCGTCACCTTCGCCGTGCCGCCGGAACTGCGCGAGAGCTTCGCGTTCCAGCAGGGCCAGCACCTCACGCTGCGCACCCACATCGACGGCGAGGACGTGCGCCGCTCGTATTCGATCTGCTCGGCGGTGCAGGACGGCGCGCTGCGCGTGGCCATCAAGCGCACGGCCGGCGGCCTGTTCTCGGGCTGGGCCAACGACACGCTCAAGGCCGGCGCCACGCTGGAGGTGATGCCGCCCATGGGCCACTTCAACGTGCCGCTCGACGCGCAGAGCCGGCGCCGTTATGTGGCCTTCGCGGCCGGCAGCGGCATCACGCCCATCCTGTCCATCATCAAGACCACCTTGCTGGCCGAGCCGCACAGCAGCTTCACGCTGTTCTACGGCAACCGCGCCTCCTCGTCCGTGATCTTCAAGGAGGAGCTGACGGACCTCAAGGACCAGTACCTCGACCGCCTGAACCTGGCCTACGTGATGAGCCGCGAGCAGCAGGACATCGACCTGTTCAACGGCCGCATCACCAAGGAAAAGTGCCAGCAGTTCCTGCAGCACTGGATCGATATCAAGGACTACGACGTGGCCTTCATCTGCGGCCCGGAGGACATGATGCATGGTGTGTCCGAGGCGTTGCAGGAAGCGGGCATGGCCAAGTCGCAGATCAAGATCGAGCTGTTCGCGGCCAGCATCCCCAAGCACCAGCACCAGAAGCGCGCGCTCGATCCTGCGCTGGCCCGCCACGAGACGGAAGTGACGGTCATCATGGACGGCAACCACACCACCTTCACCATGGACAAGGACAAGGAGTCCGTGCTGGACGCGGGCCTGCGGGCCGGCATCGACATGCGCTACTCGTGCAAGGGCGGGGTGTGCTCGACCTGCCGCTGCAAGGTGGTCGATGGCAAGGTGGACATGGACGTCAACTACGCGCTCGAGGATTACGAGATCGCCCGTGGTTTCGTGCTGAGCTGCCAGAGCTTCCCCGTGACGGACAAGCTGGTGGTCGATTTCGACCAGGCTGAATAATCCACATCAACCGGACAACCCTACGAGACGCCATGAACTACGAAAACATCCTGTTCGAGATCACCGACGGCATAGCCCAGCTCACCCTGAACCGCCCGGACAAGCTCAATAGCTTCACCCAGGCCATGCACGACGAGGTCAAGCACGCCATCCACCGCGTGCAGGGCGACAAGAGCGTGCGCGTGTTCGTGCTCACGGGCGCCGGGCGCGGCTTCTGCGCCGGACAGGATCTGGCCGACCGCGCCGTGGAACCGGGCGCGCGCGGCGTCGACCTGGGCGACTCGGTGGAGAAGAACTACGCGCCGCTGGTGCTGTCGCTGCGCGCGCTGCCCATGCCCGTGATCTGCGCCGTGAACGGCGTGGCGGCCGGCGCCGGCGCCAACCTGGCGCTGGCCTGCGACATCGTGCTGGCCGCCAAATCGGCCAGCTTCGTGGAGGTGTTCTGCAAACTGGGCCTGATCCCCGACACGGGCGGCACCTACTTCCTGCCACGGCTGGTGGGCACGGCGCGCGCCATGGGCATGGCCATGCTGGGCGAGAAGCTCAGCGCCGAACAGGCCGAAGCCTGGGGCCTGATCTGGAAATGCGTGCCCGACGAGGAATTGGCGCAGCAGACGGCCGCCATGGCCAAGCACTTCGCCAGCGCGCCGACCAAGGGCCTGGCGTTCACCAAGCAGGCCCTGTACGCCAGCCCGGCCAACACCCTGCAGCAGCAGCTCACGCTCGAATGCGGCATGATGAGCGAACTCGGTAACAGCGACGACTACCGCGAAGGCGTGGCCGCCTTCATGGCCAAGCGCGCGCCGCAATTCAAGGGGCAATGAGCATGGCCGCGCTCCCGACTTCGCGCGTGGTGGCCGTGATCGGCAGCGGCGCCATGGGCAGCGGCATCGCCCAGGTGGCGGCCGCCGCCGGCTACACCGTCAAGCTGTACGACGCCCGGCCGGAGGTGGTGGCCAAGGCCATCGCCGGCGTCATCGGCATGTTCAACAAGCTGGTGGCCAAGGAGCGCATGAGCGCGGTCGACGCGGCCGCCGCCGGCGCGCGCCTGCAAGCCGCCGCCACGCTGGCCGACGTGGCCGACGCCGGCCTGGTGGTGGAAGCCATCGTGGAGAATCTGGACGCCAAGCGCGCCCTGTTCACGGAGCTGGAATCCGTCGTCGGCGACGACTGCATCCTGGCCACCAACACCTCGTCCATCTCCGTCACGGCCATCGGTGCGCCGCTGCGCGCGCCGCAACGGCTGGTGGGCATGCACTTCTTCAATCCGGTGCCGCTGATGGCGCTGGTGGAGGTGGTGAGCGGCCTGGCCACCGACGCCGCCGTGGCGGCCACCGTGTTCGACACGGCCGCCGCCTGGGGCAAGAGCCCCGTGCACGCCAAATCCACGCCGGGCTTCATCGTCAACCGGGTGGCGCGGCCGTTCTACGCCGAGGGCTGGCGTTTGCTGAACGAGCAGGCCGCCGACGCGGCCACCATCGACGCCGTGCTGCGCGAGGCGGGCGGCTTCCGCATGGGGCCTTTCGAGCTGATGGACCTGATCGGCCACGACGTGAACTTCTCCGTCACCCAGTCCGTGTTCGCGGCCTATTTCAACGACCCGCGCTTCACGCCGTCCGTGCAGCAGCAGGAACTGGTCAACGCCGGCTTCCTGGGCCGCAAATCGGGCCGTGGCTGCTACCCGTACGGCGAGGACGCGGCGGCGCCGCGGCCCCGTTGCGAAGCGCCGCAGCCTTGCCCCGCCCAGGTCCATGTCGAGATGGCGCCGGGCGCCCATGGCCCCATGGTCGAAGCGCTGGCGGCGCGCCTGCGCGCGCGCGGCATCGAGGTGCCGCTGCGCCATGCGCCCGAGGGCCATGCGAGCGGCGAAGCGCCCGTCTTCCACTGCAACGGCGCCGCCGTCTACCTGACCGACGGCCGCACGGCCACCGCCCGCGCGCGCGACAACCAGCACGCCAACACGGTGCTGTTCGATCTGGCGCTGGATTACGCCACGGCCACGCGCATCGCCGTGGCCCGCGCCGACCAGTGCGACCCGGCCGCGTTCAACGCCGTCGTCGGCCTGTTCCAGGCGGCCGGCTTCACCGTCACCCGGCTCGACGACGTGCCGGGACTGGCCGTGATGCGCACCGTCGCCATGCTGGCCAACGAGGCGGCCGACGCCGTGCAGCAGGGCGTGTGCAGCGCGCAGGCGGCCGACATCGCCATGCAGAAGGGCGTCAACTATCCGCGCGGCCCGCTGGCCTGGGCCGACGCCGTGGGCGTGGACCATGTGGTCGCGGTGCTGCATCACCTGACCCAGGGCTACGGCGAGGACCGCTACCGCGTCTCGCCGCTGCTGCGCCGCCGTCAAGCTTCGGGAGCCCCCATCCATGCATAACATCGCCAACAAGGAAGTCCACCAGGACGCGCACAAGGACGCCCACGCCCACCGGCCCGCGCTGACACCCGAGCAGGCGCAGGCGCTGGCCGAGGCGGCCGGCGCCGCCATGTACGCGCGCGACCGCGCCAGCCAGGCGCTGGGCATGACCCTCGATTCCATCCGTCCCGGCTACGCGCGCATGCGCATGCCGGTGCGGGAAGACATGCTGAACGGGCACCAGACCTGCCACGGCGGCTTCATTTTCGCGTTGGCCGACAGCGCCTTCGCGTTCGCGTGCAACAGCCACAACCAAAACACGGTGGGTGCCGGCTGCACGATTGAGTACCTGGCCCCCGGCCGGCTGGGCGACGTGCTGACCGCGGAAGCGGTGGAGCAGGCGCTGGCCGGCAAGAGCGGGGTCTACGACATCCGGGTCAGCGACCAGGGCGGGCGCGTGCTCGCGCTCATGCGCGGCAAGTCGCACCGCGTGAGCGGCGAGGTGATGCCGCCGCCCCCGTCCCTCGTCTGATCCGCCTCGCATCGCAGCACCGGGCGCTTCGGCGCCCGCAAGGAGAGAGCAATGGTAACTCGTATTCCCGGCCCGGACGATCTGGAGCCCATCGAACGCGCCAGCAAGGATGAACTGCAGGCGCTGCAGCTGCAACGGCTGCAATGGTCGCTGCGCCACGCCTACGACAACGTGCCGCACTACCGCGCCGCGTTCGACGCGGCCGGCGTGCATCCGGACGACCTGAAGTCGCTGGCCGACCTGGCCCGCTTCCCGTTCACGGGCAAGAAGGAGCTGCGCGACAACTACCCGTTCGGCATGTTCGCCGTGCCGCGCGAGCAGGTGGTGCGCGTGCACGCGTCCAGCGGCACCACCGGCAAGCCGACCGTGGTGGGCTACACCCAGAACGACATCGACACCTGGGCCAACGTGGTGGCGCGCTCGATCCGCGCGGCCGGCGGCCGGCGCGGCGACATGGTGCACATCGCCTACGGCTACGGCCTGTTCACGGGCGGCCTGGGCGCGCACTACGGCGCCGAGCGGCTCGGCTGCACGGTGGTGCCCATGTCGGGCGGGCAGACGGAGAAGCAGGTGCAGCTGATCCAGGACTTCAAGCCGTCCATCATCATGGTCACGCCGTCGTACATGCTCAACATCGTCGAGGAATTCCAGCGCCAGGGCCTGGACGCGGCGGCCAGCTCGCTCAAGGTCGGCATCTTCGGCGCCGAGCCGTGGACCGACGCCATGCGCGCCGAGATCGAACGCCGCGCCGGCATCGACGCGGTCGACATCTACGGCCTGTCCGAGGTGATGGGGCCGGGCGTGGCCAGCGAGTGCATCGAGAGCAAGGACGGCCCCGTGATCTGGGAGGACCATTTCTACCCCGAGATCATCGACCCGGAAACGGGCGAGGTGCTGCCCGACGGCAGCGAGGGCGAGCTGGTGTTCACGTCGCTGACCAAGGAGGCGCTGCCCGTGATCCGCTACCGCACCCGTGACCTCACGCGCCTGCTGCCGCCCACCTCGCGCGCCATGCGCCGCATCGGCAAGATCACGGGCCGCTCGGACGACATGCTGATCATCCGTGGCGTGAACGTGTTCCCCAGCCAGATCGAGGAGCTGGTGCTGAGGATGCCCAAGCTGGCGCCGGTGTACCAGCTGGTCGTCTCGCGCGAAGGCCACCTGGACAAGCTGGACGTGATCGGCGAGCTGCGTCCCGAGGTGTCGGGCCGCCTGACCGAGTTCGAGACGGAAGCCCTGTCGCGCGAACTGGAACACCACATCAAGACCTACGTGGGCGTGAGCACCAAGGTGCGCCTGTTGGCGGCCAACAGTATCGAACGCACGCTGACGGGCAAGGCCAAGCGCGTGGTCGACAAGCGCCCCAAGTCTTGAAACCCCGACCGAAATCCTGAATTGAACCATCCCAACGAGGAGCCTACGTGAACGACGCCTTCATCTGTGACGCCATCCGCACCCCCTTCGGCCGCTACGGCGGCGCCCTGGCCGGCGTGCGCGCCGACGACCTGGCCGCGCTGCCCATCGCCGCCCTGATGGCGCGCAACCCCGGCGTGGACTGGGCCGCCGTGGACGACGTCTACTACGGCTGCGCCAACGGCGCCGGCGAGGACAACCGCAACGTCGGCCGCATGGCCGCGCTGCTGGCCGGCCTGCCGGTCGAGGTGCCGGCCAACACCATCAACCGCCTGTGCGGCTCCAGCCTGGACGCGGTGGGCATCGCCGCGCGCGCCATCAAGGCCGGCGAAGCGAAGCTGGTGATCGCCGGCGGCGTGGAGAGCATGACGCGCGCCCCGTTCGTGATGGGCAAGGCCGACAGCGCGTTCTCGCGCGCGGCGAAGATCGAGGACACCACCATCGGCTGGCGCTTCGTCAACCCGGTGATGAAGGCGCGCTACGGCATCGATAGCATGCCGGAGACGGCCGAGAACGTGGCCACGGAGTTCAACATCAGCCGCGCCGACCAGGACGCGTTCGCCGTGCGCAGCCAGCAGCGCTGGGCCGCCGCCCACGCGGCCGGCGTGTTCCGCGACGAGATCGTGCCCGTCACGCTGCACCAGAAGAAAGGCGAACCGAGGGTGGTGGACACGGACGAGCATCCGCGTCCGGAGACCACGCTGGAGATGCTGGCGAAATTGAAGGGCGTGGTCACGCCGGACGGTAGCGTCACCGCCGGCAACGCGTCGGGCGTGAACGATGGCGCCTGCGCCATCCTGCTGGCGTCGGCCGCCGCCGCCCAGCAGTACGGCCTGAAGAAGCGCGCCCGCGTGGTGGGCATGGCCACGGCCGGCCTGGCGCCGCGCATCATGGGCTTCGGCCCGTCGCCGGCCTCGAAGAAGGTGCTGGCGCAGACCGGGCTCACGCTGGCGCAGATGGACGTGATCGAACTGAACGAGGCGTTCGCCGCCCAGGGCCTGGCCGTCACGCGCGACCTGGGCCTGGCCGACGACGCGCCGCACGTGAACCCCAACGGCGGCGCCATCGCCATCGGCCACCCGCTGGGCGCGTCCGGCGCGCGGCTGGTGCTGGCGGCGCTGAACCAGCTGGAACGCACGGGCGGACGCTATGGCCTGTGCACCATGTGCATCGGCGTGGGCCAGGGCATCGCCCTCATCATCGAGCGCGTGTAAGGAAAGGAGCGACGGCATGGTCAAGGTCTATCAAATCAACGGCGTCACGCCGGTCGTGCATCCGACCGCCTACGTCCATCCGAGCGCGGTGCTGATCGGCGACGTGGTGGTCGGCCCGCGCTGCTACATCGGCCCGCTGGCGGCGCTGCGCGGCGACTTCGGCCGCCTGATTCTGGAGGAGGGCGCCAACCTGCAGGACACCTGCGTCATGCACGGCTTCCCCGGCTGCGACACGGTGGTCGAGCGCGATGGCCACATCGGCCACGGCGCCGTGCTGCATGGCTGCCGCATCGGCCGCAACGCGCTGGTGGGCATGAACGCGGTGGTGATGGACAAGGCCGAAGTGGGCGCCGACAGCATCGTCGCCGCCATGGCCTTCGTCAAGGCCGGCATGGTGATCCCGCCGCGCAGCATGGCCGTCGGTTCGCCCGCGCGCGTGCTGCGCACGCTGAGCGACGACGAGATCCGCTGGAAGAGCGAGGGCACGGCCCAATACCAGGAGCTGGCCGTGCGCTCGATGCAGACCATGCGCGAGGTGGAGGCGCTGACGGAGGTGGAGCCGGACCGCCCGCGCATCGAATGGGAAACCTCGCTGCCGCTGCACCTGCACAAGAACGCCACACCTGAATGACGTAACAAGCAAACATGCGCCGGCCGCCACGCGCCGGTCGGATAAAGAATCGAACGGAGACCACAGTATGGCCCACACCCCCACCCTGCAAAGCCTGATCGGCGGCCGCTGGCTCGGCGCCGAGGCGGCCACGCCGCTGCACAACGCCCTGACCAACGCCGTCATCTACCACACCCACGCCGAGCGCATCGACTTCGGCGAGGCCGTCCACTACGCCCGTAAGACCGGCGTGCCGGCCCTGATGGCGATGGATTTCCAGCAGCGCGCCGCGCGCCTGAAGGCGCTGGCCCTGTACCTGGTCGGCCGCAAGGAGGAGCTGTACGCGATCTCGCACCTGACGGGCGCCACCCGCGCCGACAGCTGGGTCGACATTGAGGGCGGCACCGGCACCCTGTTCGCCTACGCCAGCATGGGCAGCCGCGAGCTGCCGTCGTCCAACGTGCTGCATGAAGGCCCGGCCATGGCGCTCGGCAAGAGCGGCGGTTTCGCCGGCACCCACATCCTGGTGCCGCGCGGCGGGCTGGCCGTGCACATCAACGCCTTCAACTTCCCCATCTGGGGCTTGCTGGAGAAATTCGCGCCCAGCTTCCTGGCCGCCATGCCGTGCATCGGCAAGCCCGCCACGGCTACCAGCTACCTGACCGAGGCGCTGGTGCGCATGATGCACGAATCGGGCTTGCTGCCCGAAGGCGCGCTGCAACTGGTGATCGGCGGCACGGGCGATCTGCTGGACCGCCTGACGGGCGCCGACGTGGTGACGTTCACGGGATCGGCCGACACGGCCGCGCGGCTGCGCACCAACGCCAACCTGGTGGCCAACTCGGTGCCGTTCACGGCCGAGGCGGACTCGCTCAACTGCGCCATCCTGGCGCCGGACGTGACGCCGGACGACCCCGAGTTCGACCTGTTCGTGAAGGAGGTGGCGCGCGAGATGACGGGCAAGGCCGGCCAGAAGTGCACGGCCATCCGCCGCATCATCGTGCCGCGCCAGCAGGTGCAGGCCGTGGGCGAACGGCTGCGCGAGCGGCTGGCCAAGGTCAGCGTGGGCGACCCGTCCGTCGAGGGCGTGCGCATGGGCGCGCTGGCCTCGAAGGACCAGCAGCGCGACGTGGCCGAGCGCGTGGCCATGCTGGCGCGCGGCAACGAGATCGTGTACGGCGCCGGCGACGGCTTCAAGCCCGTGGGCCAGGGTGTGGAGCACGGCGCGTTCTTCGCGCCCACGCTGCTGCTGTGCCGCGACGGCCTGCGCAACGACGCCGTGCACGACGTGGAGGCGTTCGGCCCGGTCAGCACCATGATCGCCTACGACGACATCGACGAGGCGATGGCGCTGGCCGCGCGCGGCAAGGGCAGCCTGGTGTCCACGCTGGTGACCAAGGACGTGGGCACGGCCGCCCGTTGCGTGCCGCTGGCGGCCGCCTCGCACGGCCGCGTGCTGATCCTGGACCGCGAGGCGGCCGTCGACTCCACCGGCCACGGCTCGCCGCTGCCCCAGCTCAAGCACGGCGGCCCGGGCCGGGCCGGCGGCGGCGAGGAACTGGGCGGCATCCGCGCCGTGCGCCACTTCCTGCAGCGGGCCGCGATCCAGGGCTCGCCCACCATGCTGGCCGCCGTCACGGGCGAGTACGTGCGCGGCGCGGCCGTGCGCGAGAGCGAACAGCACCCGTTCCGCAAATACTTCCAGGACCTGCAGATCGGCGACTCGCTGCTGACCCACCGCCGCACGGTGAGCGAGGCGGACATCGTCAACTTCGGCGGCGTCTCGGGCGACTACTTCTACATGCACTTCGACGAGATCGCCGCGCGCGACACCCAGTTCGGCCAGCGCATCGCGCACGGCTACTTCGTGCTGTCGGCGGCGGCCGGGCTGTTCGTGTCGCCCGCGCCCGGTCCCGTGCTGGCCAACTACGGGCTCGACAACCTGCGCTTCATCACCCCGGTGGCGATCGGCGACACCATCCGCGCGCGCCTCACGTGCAAGCGCAAGGTCGACCGCAACCGCACCGACGACAAGGGCGTGGGCCAGGGCGTGGTGGCCTGGGACGTGCAGGTGACCAACCAGCGCGACGAGCTGGTGGCCAGTTACGACATCCTGACGCTGGTGATGAAGCGCGGCTGATCCCCGGCGGTGCTGTCGCCGGCGCGGCTGCGCACGAAGGCCGCGAAGTCGGCCGCCGCCAGCGGCCGGCTGTAGTAGTAGCCCTGGATTTCGTCGCAGCCCTGCGCGCGCAGCAGGGCCAGTTGCTGCTCCGTCTCCACCCCTTCCGAGATGGTGCTCAGCCCCAGGCCGCGCGCCATGCTGACGATGGCCGCCACGATGGCCTGGTCCTCGGGGTTGCTGTCGATGTCGCGCACGAAGCTGCGGTCGATCTTCAGCTTGCAGATCTTGAATTGCTTGAGATAGCTGAGCGACGAGAAGCCGGTGCCGAAGTCGTCGATCGCCATGCGCACGCCGCGCTCGTGCAGGCTGTTCATGGTCAGCACGGCGCCGTGCGGGTCGTGCATGGCCACCCCCTCGGTCAGCTCCAGTTCCAGGTGTTCGGGCGCCAGCCCCTCCTCGCGCAGGATGCGGCCCACCAGTTCGGGCAGGTCCGGATGGCGGAACTGGTGCGCCGACAGGTTGACGGCCATCGTCAGCGGCGGCAGGCCCGCGTCCAGCCACGCGCGCGCCTGGCGCACGGCCTGGCGCAGCACCCATTCGCCCAGCGGCAGGATCAGGCCACTGTGTTCGGCGGCGGGGATGAACTCGACCGGCGCCACCACGCCCAGCGCCGGATGGCGCCAGCGCAGCAGCGCCTCGGCGCCCACCACGGCGCCGTTGTGCAGCGCCACCTGCGGCTGGTACACCACCTGCAGCTGCTCGCTGCCCAGCGCCTGGCGCAGCGCCGTCACCAGTTGCAGCTGGCGCGTGAAATGGGCCTGCATGGCCGGCGCGAACAGGCGGTAGCCGTTGCGCCCTTCGCGCTTGGCGCTGTACATGGCCATGTCGGCCCGCTGCAGCAGCAGTTCCAGCTCCTCGCCGTCGTCGGGGAAGATGGCCACCCCGATCGAGGCCGACAGATTGAGGTCGTATTCCTCGACGCGGCACGGCGCGGCGACGGCGGCCAGCAGCCGTTGCGCGCGCGCGGGCGCCTCGGCGCGGCCGGCGCCGCGCAGCAGCAGCACGAATTCGTCGCCGCCCAGGCGGCAGGCCACGTCCTCGTGGGCGAGCTGGGCGTGCAGGCGGCGCGCCAGCTCGGCCAGCACGGCGTCGCCGGTGCCGTGGCCCAGCGCGTCGTTGATGTCCTTGAAGTGGTCCAGGTCCAGGAACAGCAGCGCCACCGGCTGGCCGGCCGGGCCGGCGTCGGCGAACGCCTGCCGGGCCAGCTGATGCATGCGGCTGTGGTTGGGCAGGCCCGTGAGCGGATCGAAGTGGGCCAGGTAGCGCACCTGCTCCTCGGCCGCCGCGCGGCTGGCGTCGCTGGCGGCCAGCTTGGCGCGGGTGGCCGCCAGCCAGCCCTGCACGCTGTGCTCGCGCCCGGGCGCCACGGTGATCGGGGTCGCGAAGTCGCCCCTGCCCAGCCGCGCGATGCTGGCGTGCAGCGCCGTGACGGACGCGCCCAGCGTGGTGCGCAGCAGCCACACCACGCGCAGCAGCAGCGCCACCAGCAGCGCGCCGGCCAGCAGGAAGGCGCGGCGCGCCCACCGGGCCCGCACTTTGGCGTCCTGCACGCTGGCGTCCGTGCGTTGTTCCAGCTGGAGCTGGAAGTGCATGATGGGGCGCAAAATGCGGGCCTTGGCCTGATGATAGGCCGCGTCGTTCAACATGCGGGTGGCCTGCGCGCGCGCCGCCGTGTCGGCGCCCGGCCCGGCCAGCGCCATGGCCGCGTGCTCGATGCCCGTCAGCTGGTCGGAATTGGTTTTCGATTCGGTCAGCAGCGCCAGTTCGTCCGGCGTGACGCCGGCCCGGCGCAACAGCGTCAGCAGCGGCACAGGCGGACCGTCGGCCCGCGGCGCGTGGCCGTCGGCCGGCACCAGGTCCCAATACACGATGTGGTAATCGAGCGGGCGGGGCGCGCGGCCGTCGCGGATGGCGAGGATGGCGTCGTAATGGCGGCGGAAGGCCGGCTCGCCGGTGGCCACGTAGCTGCGCGCCATGTGGGTCAGGTCGTCGGACGACTGGCGCAGCTCGTCGGACAGCATTTCGCTCTCATGGCGCACGTCGTTGGCGAGGTCGATCTGCTTCTCGCTCCACACGTACAGCGTGAACGTGGCGCAGAACAGCAGCGACAGGCCCGCCGTGAGCCAAGCGTAGCGCGCGAATCCGGTAGCGTCGGTCGTTGCCATGATGAAACAGATTGTCAGAAGCGCCACCGCATCCAGCGGGCGGCATTCCCGACGACTATAGCATCGTGCTAGTAACTTGGTCGCCTGGAAAACCGGGGTCAGGTCATGAATTCAGGAAAAGTGCCTGAATTCATGACCTGACCCCGGTTGTTTTGCGTCACTTGTGTTGCAGGCGGAACGGGTCGTCGATGCTGTAGGCCGGCTGCGTGAACCATTTGGGACCGGATGCCGTCATGTAGAAGTGGTCCTCATGGCGCACGCCGAAGTGGCCGGGGATGCAGATCATCGGCTCGTTCGAGAAGCACATGCCGACGTCGAGCGGGGTCTGGTCGCCACCCACCAGGTACGGCCACTCGTGGATGTCGAGGCCGATGCCGTGGCCGGTGCGGTGGGGCAGGCCGGGCAGCTTGTAGCCGGGGCCGTAGCCATCCTCCTCCAGCGCGCGGCGGGCCGCCTGGTCTACATGCTCGCACGGCACGCCCAGCTGCGCGGCGTTGAAGGCGGCCAGCTGCGCCTTCTGCTCGCTGGCCCACACGGCGCGCTGGTGGTCGCTGGGCTGGCCGTAGACGTAGGTGCGGGTGATGTCGGAAATGTAATTGTGCAGCTTGCAGCCGGTGTCGATCAGCACCGTGTCGCCCGGCTTGAGCGTCTGCACGTAGCTCACGCCGTGCGGGTAGGCCGTGGCCTCGCCGAACAGCACGATGACGAAGTACGACCCCGAGGCGCCCACCTTGCGGTGCGCGCGCTCGATGAACTGTTCCACCTCGACCGTCGTGATGCCTTCGTGCAGGATGCTGGCCGTGGCCACGTGCACGGCCAGCGTCATGTCCTTGGCGCGCTGCATCAGGGCGATTTCGGCGGCCGATTTGCGGCTGCGGCACCAGGCCGTGATGGGGCGGGCGTTCTCCAGCGTGTAGCCGGCCGCCAGCGGACGGATGCCGTCGACGATGAAGAAGGCGGCGCTTTCGCACAGGCCGACGCGGGGCGGGCGGTCGGCGTCCGGCGCCACGCCCATGCGCTGCAGGGTGGCGATGAACAGCTGGTAGGGGCTTTCATGCTCCTCCCAGCAGTTGACGCGGCCCTCCACCTGCATGAAGTCCTTGAGCGTGCCTTCCTCGAAGGCGGGCGCGATGTATTCGAGCGCGCCGTGGGCCGGCACGATCGCGCCCACCATGCGCTCGCTGGCCGTCCAGCGGGTGCCGGTGAAGTAGGTGAGGTTGGCGCCGGCGTTCACGTAGATGGCGGCGATGCCCAGCTCGCGCATGCGGGCCTGCGCCTTGAGGATGCGTTGCCGGTATTCGTCCCGGCCGATGGGCACGGCGCCGGCCGTCATGTCGGAAAGGGTGGCCAATGCCTGTTCGATGGTGCTGCCGCCGATGGTCATAGTGTCTCCTGTGGGTGTGTCGTGGGAGCGCGGATCGTCGTGTCTGCGCTGCGCCGATGATAGCAGTTTCATCCGTGACGGCGGCGGGCGGGGGCCGCCTAAAATGCAGGCATGTGGTGGAAGATGTACAATTGCCCCTTCGGCGCCCCATCGCCATGCTTTAGCTGCAACTCCATCAACTTGCAACCTCTACCTGTATGACCACTGCCAATTTCCCGAATTACTACTCAGAAACGGTGACCGAGGTCCATCACTGGAACGACACGCTGTTCAGCTTCAAAACCACGCGCAAGGCTGGCTTGCGTTTCCTGTCCGGCCAGTTCGTGATGATGGGCCTGGAAGTGGAGGGCCGTCCGCTGGTGCGCGCCTACAGTATCGTGAGCCCCCATTACGACGATTTGCTGGAGTTCTACAGCATCAAGGTGCCGAACGGCCCGCTGACGTCGCGCCTGCAGCACCTGAAGGTGGGCGACACCGTGCTGGTGGGCAAGAAGCCGACCGGCACCCTGATCAAGGACAACCTGAAGAAGGGCCGCAACCTGTACCTGCTGAGCACCGGCACGGGCCTGGCGCCGTTCATGAGCATCATCCGCGACCCCGAGTACTACGACGATTACGAGCACATCGTGCTGGTGCACGGCGTGCGTTTCGTGAGCGAATTCGGCTACAAGGACTTCATCGAGGCCGAACTGCACGACCACGAATACCTGGGCGAACTGATCAAGGACAAGCTGATCTACTGCCCGGTGGCCAGCCGCGAACCGTTTGTGCGCTCGGGCCGCATCCCTGAACTGCTGGAGACGGGCGCGCTGGCGGCCGAGTTCGGCCTGGACCAGCTCGATCCGGAGCAGGACCGTGTGATGATCTGCGGCAACCCCGCCATGCTGCACGACCTGTCCGAGATGCTGAAGGCCAAGGGCTTCAACGAAGGCAATATGAACCACCAGGGCAGCTACGTGGTGGAACGCGCCTTCGTCGAGAAGTAAGCATTCCCGCCGCCCCGGCCGCCCTGGCCGGGGCTCAAGCGCTAGTTCCTTCCTTGCTGTAGACGACGCAACTGGGCGGCCTGGTAGGCGCCGAAGGCGTCGTTGAACAGGCAGCGGATCAGGGGATCGTCCACGATCTCCGCGTCCGCGATCTCCTCCTCCGTGACCGCGTCGAAGCGCGCATCGTTGATGCGCATGTACATCGACGTCAACGATTCCCCCAGCACCAGCGCCGCGTACACTTTGGCCAGCGGCACCTCCGTGGCCCAGCCCAGCGGGCTGGCATCGTCATCGGGCAGGCGCGCGATGCTGTCGCCGCGCACCCGGTAGCGCAAGTGGGTGGCCGTCCCGTCATGGTCGTACAGCGACAGCCGCCACACGCGCGGCTGGTCGAAATAGCCGCCCGGTTCCAGTTCCATACCGCTGTATTTTTCCAGTAGCCCTGTGCGGCAGTAATCGAGCACGGTCTGCCGCTGCGGCGCCGTCAGCGGCGCGAAGTGGCGCGCGATGTCGGCCGTCGCGGGCGGCGCGGCGTGGCCGTCGTACTGGTAATCGACGTCCTGCTCGCCGACCGGGATCACCCACGGCAGCGGTTCCGAGGGGCGCAGCGTGGCCGCGTCCAGCGTCACCGACACGGACGGGTTCAGGCGCACCACGCGCGCCTGCGGCAGCGCCGCCTCCACGGCCTCTTGGAACAGCCGGTAGGTGAGCGGGAAGAAGGCGCGGTTGTACCACGACCACGGCTCCTGCTGGAACTGGCAGGAACTGGGCACCACGTAGCGGGGATTGAGCACCTTGAGCTGCTCCAGCCATTCGGCCGGAATCTCCACCGGATCGATCTCCGCGCGGGACGGCATCAGCACCTCCACCTCGCGCATGGTCTGGAACGGCCACAGCACCATGTCCCACGGCGCTTCGCGCGCCAGCACGGCCAGCGTGACGGGGGCGATCCACGCGTCCACCACGTTGAGCACGTTCACGCCACCGGCCCGCACCTGGAACATGGCGTCCACGTCGGCGTCGATCGCCTCGCGCGGTGTCACCGCCATGGCGCCGACGACGACCGTCTCGTCGAGCCGCAGCGCGTGCACGTGGCGGAAGCCCAGTTCGCGCAGCATGGCGAACAGCTCGTCGAACAGGCAGTACAGATAGACCGGCGTGTCGCGGTCCAGCAGGTCCAGGCTCTCGAGCGAGCAGTGGTCGTCGTGGAAGTGCGAGATGAAGACGGCGTCGAAGCGTTGCTGCCTGATCCGGTCGAGGTCGAAGCGCACGTCCGGGAAGGCGTGGCAGTTGCGGCTGAACGGATTTTCGAAGATGGGGTCGAAGGCGATGCGCGTGGCGCCGCATGCGAACACATAGCCGGCGTGGAGGATACGGGATATTGTCAGGCTCATGCCGTCATTCTATCCTCCCCGTATGGGCGAACCGCCGGGAATGGCATTGGGCGCGGCGTTGGGTGCGGCGCCGTTCTGGGGCGATGCGCCGCTCTGGGGCGGGATGAACAGGTCGTGCGGATAGGTGAACACCCAGTCGGCGTAATGGGCTTTCTGCCGCAGTCCGGCGTCGTCGTCGTCGAAATTGTCCTGCTTGATGGGCTGGCGGGACGACAACGAGTGCACGCCCGCGATGCGGCCCTGCACCAGCACCAGCGCCCATTCCGCCTTGCCCGTGACGGGGTCCGCGTACAGCCGGCGCAGGTGGCGCGTGGCGCCGGCGAAGCGCGGATCCTTGAGCAGCTCGTCCAGCGTTTGCGGATACTGGTTGCGGCCGTTGGCCTTGTAGTAGCTGGCGATGGCGTTGCGGAATTCGTGGCCGATGAACAGCAGCTGGCGTTCCTGGTCGCGCCGCGCCGCCGTCGCGTACAGGTCGCCCGCGATGGTCAGGCCCACGCCCATGAAGGCCACCATCAGCAGCGTCCACAGGTAGGCGAAGCCGCGCGCGGGCCGCCGTCCTGGCCGTCCATCAAAGCTGGCCATACGGCACTCCCTCATGCGTGTTGCCCTTGGCGCCGCTGCGCACGTCGGCCACGCCCGGCTTGTCCACGTCGGGCGAGGGCAGCAGCTGCCAGGTGGACGCCGACTCCGTCACCGGGTCCAGCGGCACGGTGCGGAAGTAGTGCTGCGTCACCAGGTCGGCCAGCGCGGACGGGTATTCGCCCTTGTCGGCATAGTATTTGTCGATCCCGCTGCGCAGCACCTGCAGGTTTTCCTTGAGCGCCACCTCCTTCGACTTCTCCACCGAGCCGAAATAGCGCGGCAGCGCGATGGTCAGCATCAGCGCGATGATGGACAACACCACCAGCAGTTCGATCAGCGTGAAGCCGGCCCGCGCGCGCCTGTGCATGGCCGTCACCATAGCTTGAGCGGCACGCCGTTCAGGCCCACGGCGTCCGAGCGCGAGGCCACGTCGAACACGTCCTCGCCCTCGGTGGGATTGTCCGGCGGCGAGGCGTAGCTGCGCGTGGCCCAGCTGGCCGCCGCGCCCACGCCGGGCGGCGCGAACGGGTCGCGCGGCAGGCGGCGCAGGAAGTACATGTTCTGCTTGCGCGGACTGCGTTCGTCGGGCACGCCGTCCACCAGGTCCTCCAGCTTCTTCGGGTAGCCCGATTCGCCGAGGGCCGGCTTGATGCGGCCGTTGTCTGCGGCCCGCTTGTAGGCGTCGATCGCCTCGCGCAGCTCGATCAGGGCGGCGCGCAGCTGGCGCTCCTTGTCGCGCTGCAGGGCCACCTGCGCCATCGGCACGGCCACCGTGGCCAGCGTGGCCATGATGGTGAGCGTGATCATCAGCTCGATGAAGGTGAAGCCGCGCTGGCGCGCGCGAAGGGCGGCCACAATCACTGTCCTTTCTTCGGCGCGTAGGGGATGCCGCCCGGCGGAACCGGCTTGGCGGAAGCCGGCGCGGGCGGCGTGGCGGCGCCGTCGCCGGCGTCGGATGCGGCTGGCGGTTCGGTGGGGGCCGAGGTCGGCGCGTCCGCGTCGGCCATGGGCGCGCCGCCCGTCATGGCCGTGGCGGCGCGCGCGGGCATGGGGGCGGGCTGGCCCGCGCCTGCACCGGCACCGGCACCGCCGCCGGCCGAGGCCAGCACCAGCCCGGCCGCGCCGCGCCCGCCGATGTCCGTCTCGGTGCCGGAATTGAATTCGGCCGCGCTCATTTCCGGACGCTGGATGGCGCGCAGCACATGCGGCGTGATCGACAGCACGATCTCGCTGCGGGTGCTGTCGTCCTTCTGGCTGCCGAACAGGCGGTTGAGCACGGGCGCTTCGCCCAGACCCGGCACCTTGTAGGCCGTCTTGCGGTCCTCGTCGTTGATCAGGCCCGCCAGCACCTGGGTTTCGCCGTCGTGCAGGCGCAGCACGGTGGCGGCGCTGCGGGTGCCGATCTGGTAGGCCTGGGTGCCCGATTTGCTGGTGATGTCCTTGACCACGCTGCTCACTTCGAGGTTGATCTTGATCGCCACCTCATCGTCCAGATGGACGTTCGGCTCGACCTCCAGCTTCAGGCCCACATCCACGTAGTTGACGCTGTCGGAACTGACGCCGTTGTTGGTGGTGACGGTGATGACGGGGACGCGGTCGCCGATCAGCACCTTGGCCTTGTCCTTGTTGCGCACGCGGATGCGCGGGTTGGCCAGGATGTTGCTGTCGGTGTCCGTTCCCGTGGCGTTGAGCGTGGTGGAGCCCAGGCCCAGCGCGATGTTCTCGCCGTTGATGCGGTGCAGGTCGGCCAGTTTCAGGCTGCCCGGCAGGCTGTTGCCCTGGCCGAGCAGGGTCAGGCCGGCGCCGTCGGGCCAGCGGATGCCCAGTTCCTGGCCGCGCGTGCGTTTGACCTCCAGCACTTCCACCTCCAGCATCACCTCGGGGTCGGCCACGTCCTGCACGGCGATGATGCGCTCGGCCATGCGGACCATCTCCGGCGTGTCGCGCATCATGATCATGCCGATCCGCTCGTCCGTCACGATGTCGCGCGCCTTGAGCAGGGTCTTGAGCGTGAAGGCCACGGTCTTCACGTCGGCGTTGGCCAGGAAGAAGCTGCGCACCACCAGCTGCTGGTAGTCCTTCACCTTCTGCGGCGTGTTGGGGTAGATGGTGATGGCGCGCTCGCCCGTCACCGTCTGTTCCAGCTGGTTGGCGCCCAGCAGCATGGAGATGGCCTGCTCGATGCTGGCGTCGCGCACGGAGATGGTGGCGCGCAGGTTGGGATCGACGTCGCGGTCGAACACGAAGTTCAGGCCCGACACCTTGCCGATGAAGTCGAACACGGAGCGCAGCGGCGCGTCGCGGAATTCCAGCGTGACGGGTTTGCGGTAGGCGGCCGCCAGCCGGCCGCCGGCCGGATGCAGCCGGGTCTGGGCGTCGGCGATGCGGGTCTTCAGGCGCAGCGCGTCGCGCTGGTTGGGTCGCTCCAGCAGCAGCGGGCGCAGCACGTCCTGCGCCTGCGCCAGGTTGGCGTCGCCGCCCTTGGCCAGCAGTTGCTCCGCCTCGGCCATGATCCGGCGGTGGCGCGCGTCCTGCTCCAGCGCGGCCAGCCCCTGGCGCGCCACGCTGTTGGCCGGGTCCACGGCCAGCGCCTGGCGGTAGCTTTGCCCGGCGCCGGTGGCGTCGCCCTGCTCGCGCAGCAGCTCGGCGCGCGCGTTGTACGCGTTGACGATCTTCAGTTTGCGGTTCAGCAGCACCATGCGGTATTCGGCGTTGTGCGGGTCGTCGCGCACGGCCTGTTCCAGCCTGGCGAGGCCCTGGTCGATCTGGCCCGCGTCGAGCAGCGCGTTGCCTTCCTTGTAGCTGGGACTGCCGGCGCAGCCGCACAGCAGGGCGCTCAGCGACAGGACGGCGAATGCGGCGTGATGGTTCAATTGTTGTCCCCTACGGCTAAGGTCTGGCGCTCGTTGAGCGGCAGGTAGATGAATTGGAGCGCGCCGTTGGCCGCGCTTTCGAGCAGGTAGTTGTCGTCGATCTTCTCGCCGGGGCGGGCCACCACGTTGCGGCCGTCCTGCTGCAGGAAGTAGGCGCTCTTGCCATCCTCGACGAAGCGGCCCATGAACTGGAACGGCAGCGGCGGCGCGCCCGTCGCCGCGGCCGAGGCGCGCGCCGGTTGCGCCGCCTGGGTTGCATCGGCCACCTGCGGCGGCAGCACCTTCTTGGGCGCGTCCGGCTGCCAGCTCTGCTTGGCGAACAGGTTGCCCAGTTCATCGTCGCTCACGCGCGGATGGATTTGCAGGTCCAGCCATTGTTGTGGGGCGGGGCCGCCGTTGGCGTCGGCCGGGGTGCCCGCCGCGCCGCTCGCTCCGCCCTGCGTCGCTCCGCCCTGCGTCGTGCCGGCGCCGGCATCGCCGGCAGTGCGCGCGGCGGCCGGTTCGCGCGTGGTGGCGCCGGCCGGGCCGACCACGCCGCCATCCTGGTCGGGGGCGAACCATGCGGCCAGCACGGTGGCGGCGGCGGCCACCCCGAGTACGAGCTTTCTCATCGGCGCACCCCGCGCAGCCGCACCAGCAGCACGAACTGGATGCGCGCCTCCACGTCGCCGCTCTCGATCTGTTCGCGCTTGAAGGCCACCGAGTCCAGTATCAGCGCCGGCACGGCCTGCAGCGCGCCGATGATGAAGTTCTGCACGCTGGCGTAGTCGGCCCGCACCGGCAGCGTGATCTGGTAGCGCAGGAACGCGGCCTGGCTGTCCTGCTCCGCCTTGTATTCGGCCTTGGCCAGCGTGACGCCGCTGTCCTGCGCCACCCTGGCCAGCGCGCTCAATTGGTCGGGGATGGTGTCGTGCGCGGGCAGGTAGGCGTAGAACGCGGCCACGCCGTCCGCTTCCGTGGCCACGGGGATGGCGGGCGTGGCGGCCGCGCGGGCGGCGGCGGCCAGCTGGCGGGTCAGCTCGGCCTGGCGTTGTTCGAGTTGCGCGCCATGCCAGGAGGCCAGCGCGGCCAGCGCCAGGCAGGCCGCGCCCGCGATGGCGGGCAGGCCGGTGCGGCGCAGCGCGCGGCGCGTCTGCCATGCGAGGCGGGCCGACAGATTGGGCGGCAGCGTCAGCTTCGGTGCGCTCATTGATGCCATTGGGCCTCCATCTGGAAGCGGTACGGGTGGTCCGGTGCGTTCACGTTCATTTCATGCTTGACCAGATAGACCGACTGGAACAGCGGCTGCTGGTTGAGGAAGGCCAGGTAGTTGATCATGTCCTGCATGGTTTCCGCCTCGGCCGCGATCTTCAGCGCCCCGGCCGGGGTGGTGGAGGTGCCCGCGTCGGCGGCCGGCTGGCTGTTCAGGTCCAGCGCCAGCAGCGCCACGCGCACGTCGCGCGGCGGCTGCACGGTCTTCACCAGACGCGCCACGGGCAGGTTGAGCTGGCGCACGGCGGCGGCGACCGCCTTCACCTGCTGATCCAGCGCGCGCTGTTCAGCCGGCGCGCGCGCGGGCCGGGCGATGGGACGGGGCTGGGCCTGGGCCAGCTGGCTGTCGAGCCGCGCCACGGCCTGCTGGCGGGCGTTCCAGCTGATGGCCGTCGGGGCCAGCACGAGCAGGCCGGCCGCCAGCAGGGCCAGGCGCCAGCCCGACAGGGGCGCGCCGGCGGGCAGGAAGTTGACGCGGCTGACATGGCCGGCGGGCAGCGGCAGTAGGCGCGCCAGCCGGAAGCGCAGGCGCGCTGTGGCCGGCGGCGGCGGCGATCCGGGTGGCGATCCGGGAGGCCCGGGCGGTTGATGGGCGGGCGGCAGGTGATTGAAATTCATGCCGCCTCCTGTGGGATGGCCGGCGTCTGCACGGCGCCGAACGGACTGTCGGCCAGCCGGAACGGCGGCGGCAGCACGTCGGCGCCGGCCGCGCGGGCCAGGCGCAGGCTGGCCCCGCTCAGATCGACCACGGCGATGTCGGTCAGTTGCGCCAGTTCCGGCGCGCGCAGGGTCCAGCGCTGCCACGCCTGAACCAGCTCGCCGTGCCAGGCCGCGCCGCAGGGCTGGGCCGCGATGGCCGTGATGCGGCCGCCGGCCAGCGCGGCCAGCGTGAGCCGGCCCGCCTCCACCACGGCCAGCGCCTGCGGACGCGACGCCAGCAGCGCGCGCAGCACCACGCTGACGGCCGGTTCGATGGCGCGGCAACGCGCGCCGGCGGCGGCCCGCAGGTCGGCCAGCAAGGCCGCGTCGATGCCGCACGCGAGGCGCGGCTGGCCGTGGGGCGCGTCGTCGGCCGCCACGCTCCAGCCGCGCGCCGCCTCGCCGTACAGGGCGGCCAACTGGGTCTGCAGGAAGCGGGTGGCGCCCGCCTCCGTCAGCACGGCGTCGCTCCACGGCGCCACCAGCATCTGGCACCAGCGGCCCGCCAGGCTCAGTTCCAGCGGCAGGCCGGCGCCGGTCTGGCCGGACTTGGCCAGCCACGCGCGCAGCGCGTCCACGGCCGGTTGCCAGTGGCCTGTGGGATTGTCGATGGCCACGCGCGCGGAGCTGGCCGCCACCGGTTGGCCGCCACGGCAGACCACCGTCAGCAACTGTTGGGGCGCCACGTGCACGCGCAGCGTGCGCGCGCCCAGGCCCGCGAGCAAGCCCGTGTTCAAGCCATCGTTCCGGCCCCCATGCGCGCGCCCGTCGCGGCGCGCGTCGCGCCACGCGTTCAGCCCATCAATAAGTGACACGATTGAGCTCCGTTAAAGTCGTTTCCCCCAGCCGCACCAGGTCCAGCGCCGCCTCGCGCGCGGGACGGAACGCCATCGTGGCCGCTTCCTCCTTCATGCGGCCCACCGGCGCGCGGGTGCAGATCATTTCGCGCATGGCGTCGTTCAGGATCAGCACCTCGGCCACCGCCTTGCGGCCCTTGTAGCCGGTGCCGCGGCAATGGCCGCAGCCGGCGCCGGCCTTGAAGCGCCAGCCCGCCACCTGCTGCGGCGTCAGGCCGCTGTCGCGCAGGTCTTGCGGATCGGGCGCCGCGTCCACCGCGCAGTGCTCGCAGTTCAGGCGCAGCAGGCGCTGGGCCACGATGCCGTTCAGCGCGGCCGCGAAGCTGTACGGGTCCACCCCCATGTGCAGGAAGCGGCCCACCACGTCGAACACGTTGTTGGCGTGGACCGTGGTGAACACCAGGTGGCCCGTGAGCGACGCCTGCACGGCGATCTGCGCCGTCTCGTCGTCGCGGATCTCGCCGATCATGATCTTGTCCGGATCGTGGCGCAGGATCGAGCGCAGGCCGCGCGCGAAGGTCAGGCCCTTCTTCTCGTTGACGGGGATCTGCAGCACGCGCGGCAGCCGGTATTCGACCGGGTCTTCGATGGTGACCACCTTGTCGCGTCCCGTGTTAATTTCCGTCAGCGCCGCGTACAGCGTGGTGGTCTTGCCCGAGCCGGTGGGGCCCGTCACCAGCAGCATGCCGTGCGGCTTGGCGGCCAGGCGCCGGATGTGGACGATGGCGTCCCCGTTCAGGCCCAGGCTTTCCAGCCGCAGCGACTGGGCCGCCTCGGTCAGCGCGCGCCGGTCCAGCAGGCGCAGCACGGCGTCCTCGCCGAAGATGTTGGGCATGATGGAGACGCGGAAGTCGATCTCGCTGCCTTTCACGCGCACCTTGAAGCGCCCGTCCTGGGGCACGCGGCGCTCGGCGATGTCCAGCTCGGCCAGCACCTTGATGCGCGAGATCACCTGCTCGGCCATCTGCAAGCCCTGCACCTGGCCGGCCTGCACCAGCACCCCATCGACCCGGTACTTGATGACCAGGCTGGCCACGTCGCATTCGAGGTGGATGTCGCTGGCCTGGAACTTGAGCGCGTCGTAGATGGTGGAGTTGACCAGCTTGACGACGGGGCTGCTGTCCTCGCTGATGCGGATCAGCGAGATGTCCTCGACGTCCGTGTCGTCGCCCGGGCCGGCGCCATCCTCGCCCAGC
Organism: Rugamonas sp. GW822-FHT03B10; assembly: GCF_058801745.1. Taxonomy (NCBI): domain Bacteria; kingdom Pseudomonadati; phylum Pseudomonadota; class Betaproteobacteria; order Burkholderiales; family Oxalobacteraceae; genus Rugamonas; species Rugamonas sp. GW822-FHT03B10. The sequence goes on from NZ_JBXANP010000002.1 coordinate 63,435, forward strand.
ATGCCGGCCATGGCTTGCTGGGCCGATTCAAGCTGGGCCAGGTAGGCGGCCAGGTCGTCGGCGTGGGCCAGCGCCACCGTGAACGCCACCGGCACCGCGTAGCCGGCCCATTGCAGCACGTCGTCGGCCAGCGGGTCGGCGATCACCAGCACCGGCGCGCCGCCGTGGCCGTGGTCGTGGCCAGCTTCGTGCAGCAGCACGCAGTCGCGCTGGGCGCAGTCCGTGTAGGGCAGCAGCTCGAACGCGGGATGGGCCGCCTGCAGCCGGGCCATGGGCCAGGCCGGATAGTGGAACAGCGCGGCCAGCTGGCGCGTGAATTCCTCCGGCGTGAGGCCGGCCATTTCCTGCAGCACGGCCAGTTGCGGGCGGCCCTGTTCCATGGCGGCCGCGCGCGCCGCCTGCAGCAGGGCCGGGCCGAGGATGGCCGGTTCGCGCGCGTTCACGACAGGCTCCCGGCCAGCTCGAAGATCGGCATGTACATCAGCACCACCACGCCGCCGATCACCACGCCGATCACCGTCATCAGCAGCGGCTCGATCAGGCGCGAGGCCCAGTCCACCCAGCGCGCGAATTGCTCGTCGTGGAATTTGGCCGAGCGTTCCAGCATGTCGCCCAGGCGGCCCGTGTTCTCGCCCACCTTGAGCAGCGACTGCGCCACCGGCGTGGCCAGGCCGTGCCGTTCCAGCGCCACGGAAAACGGCAGGCCCTGTTCGACGGCGCGCCGCGTCAGCGCCAGTTGTTCCTGCTGGGCCGGCAGCAGCATGGCGTTGGTCATGGCCAGCGCCTTGGCCAGCGGGATGCCCGCGTGCAGCAGCAGGCTCAGGGCGCGGTAGCAGCGCGCCAGCCGGAATTCGGCCGCGCGCGCGGCCAGCACGGGCAGGCGCAGCACGGCCAGGATCAGGCGCGCGCGCAGCTGCGGGTGGCCCAGGCCCAGCGCCACGGCGGCCACGGCGCCGCCCAGCGCGCCCAGCGACAGCCACGGGTGGCCGGCCAGCGTGCGGCCGAAGCCGAGCAGCAGCTGCGACATGACGGGGATCTCGCGCCCCGAGCTTTCATACACGACGCTGAAGCGCGGCACCACGTAGCCGAGCAGGAACAGCGTGACCAGCGTGCCCACCACCAGCAGCATGGCCGGGTAGATGGCGGCCGACACCAGCTTCTTGCGGATGGCGTCGAACTGCAATTGGTAGGCCACGTAGCGGGCCAGCGCCTCGGGCAGGTTGCCCGAGCGTTCGGCCGCGTGCACGGTGGCCACGTAGATGTCGGGGAAGATGGACGGCAGGCCGGCCAGCGTGTCGGAGAAGCTCTGGCCCTGCTGCAGCGCGCGCTCGATGGCCACCAGCGTGGCGCGCGCGCCGGGCCGCTGCTCCTTGTTGCGCAGGGTGGCGATGGCCTCGCCCAGGTTCAGGCCCGCTTCGAGCAGGGCCAGCAGCTCCTGGCTGAATTGCAGCAGGGGGAAGGGCTGGGCGCCGCGGACGCCGACGGCCGCGCCGGCACCGGCACCGGCACCGGCACCGGCACCGGCACCGGCGCGGCTGTCGGCGTCCATCGTGCCGGGGGCCGCGACGGCCAGCACGCGCCAGCCCTGGCGGGCCGCCAGCCGGATCGCCTCCGCCTCGCTGGCCGCCTCCAGCGCCACGCTGCGGCGGGCGGCGCCGGCGCCTTGCACCTGCAACTGGAACCGCATGTCAGGTCCGGGCCCGGGCGCGCTTCAACGGCATGGGGGAGGGCACGGAGGGGAAATTCGGTGTACGCATCGGTGGTTCACAATCGAAAAAATCTCAACGGTCGGACAGCCCTGCGCTACCTTAGACCGCTGCTGCAAAAAAGGCAATGTTGCTCTGCAACCGGCGACGCCGATACAACAGCGCCGCCGGTCCTATTGCGTTACCGCTTCAGTCGATTACTGGGTCAGCACGCTGACCTTGTCGATCACGAACGAGGTCTGCAGCGACGAATCCTCCGTCTCCGAGAACGACAGCGTCACGGTCTGGCCCTTGTACGGCAACAGGTTGAAGCTGCGGATCTGGTAGCCCGAGGCCGCGTTCACGTTGCTGTAGGTGGCCAGCGTGCCCAGCGTGGTGCCGGCGCTGTTCTTCACGCTCACCGTCAGCTTGTCGTAGGCGGTGCTGCCGCTTTCGGCCGTGTCGATGTGCAGCGCGAAGCTCAGCGTGGCGCTGGTGGCGGTCGACGGGATCACCACGGCCTGGGTCAGCTTCTCGGTGACGGCGCTGCCGTTGCCGCCCATCCAGGCGAACTTGCTGCCCTCGTAGGCCGTCTCGCCGCTGTAGGAGCCGATGTCGCCCGTGTTGCCGCTCCAGCCCGTGGTGCCGGACTCGAAGCCGCCGTTGGTGACGCGCTCGGTGGTGCCGCCGGTGCTGCTGACGGTCAGCGTGGCGTTGCCCGAGGTGGCCGTCACCGGCGTGGCCGAGGAATCGGTCACGGTGGCGTTGAACACGGCGCCGTTGTCGGTGCTCTGGGCCGTGAAGCTGTAGGTGGCCGCGCCGGCGCCGCTGATCAGGGCGCCGTTGCGGTACCACTTGTAGGTGTAGGGCGCGGTGCCGCCCGTGGCGCCGACGGCGAACGAGGCGGTGGAGCCGGCCGCCACGGTGATGCTGGCCGGCTGGGTGCTGATGCTCACGCCGCCGCCGCCGGCCACCTCGTCGACGTCGCTGCCCACGTTGATGGCCGCGTAGGCGCGCTGCACGGCGATCGCCTCCTTGCTGCCCACGCCATACAGTTCCTCGGCCGAAGCGAGCACCTTCGAGCGCGCATCGGCGTAGTTGGTGGTGGAGGTGAACTTGGTGGTGTTGGCCTTGAACCAGATGCGCCACGCCTTGTCGTTGCCGATGCCGGTCATGGCCAGCGGGCTCTTGACCAGGTAGCGGCTGTAGTAGTCGCTGGTCGAGCTGGCGTTGGAACCCTGCGACAGGAAGTAGAACATGCGGTTGTTCGGGCCCGAGCTGTAGTGCACGTCCAGGTTCTTGATGGTGCTGCTCCACGCGTCCGGGCTGCTGCCGTCCTTGCTCGGCTTGTACATCCAGCGCAGCGGCTGGCCGTCCTTGGCGATGTCCTTGCCCATCATCCAGTCGTTGCCGGTGGCCGGCACCACGCTGCCGGTGCCGCCGCCGTGGGCGTAGGCCTCGATCATCTCGCCGCCGATGTCGGAGTTCGACTCGTTCAGGCCGCCCGATTCGCCCGAGTAGTTGAGGTTGGAGCTCGAGTCGGTCACGCCGTGCGACATCTCGTGGCCGATCACGTCGATCGAGTCGAGGCTCTTGAAGCTGCTGCCGTCGCCGATGTACATGCACTTGCAGCCCGAGTCGTAGAACGCGTTGTCGTACGAGTTGTCGACGTGGACGGCGATGTAGGTGGCCGTGTTGTTGCCGTCCAGGCTGGACCAGCCCAGCACGTTCTTCATGCCGTCGTAGGTGTTCATCAGGCCCCACAGCGAATCGACGGCGGCCGTCTGGCCGTTGGCGCTGGTGGTGCTGCCGCCACTGTAGTTCTGGCCGTCGCCCCAGGAGTTGCTGGTGTTGGTGTAGATGCTGCCGGCGCTGGGGCTGTTGGCCGAGCTGTGGTTGGCGTTGGTGATGGCCATGCCGCCGTAGGTGCCGCCCACGCCGCGCGTGGCGTCCTTCATCGAATAGGTGCTGCCGCTCAGGGTGGTGTTGATGGGCACCGAGCCGCTGTACTGGCTGTTGCCGGTGCCGACCACGGTCTGCAGCGCCTTCCACTGGGCGATCACGGCGCCGGTCTTGGCGTTGACGACGGTGTCGTGATAGACGAGGCGGTTGCCGTCGGCCATGCGGGTGTGGACCATGTAGGCCAGCTCGTAGTGGTCGACCACCTGTTCCAGGTCGAGCGCGTTCAGATCCGATTCCGCCTTGTTCAGGGCCGACGCGACGCGCACCGACTTCATCACGGGGTAGACCAGCAGTTCCGAGGTCGGCATCCAGCGGTGCACGCCGCGCGGCGCCACCTGCTTGACCACCAGCGCGATGGCGTCGGCGCCGCTCAGGACCGGGGTCAGGTCGGGCGCGGCCGGGGTGGCCATGGCCACGCGCCCGCGCGCGTCGGCGACGCGCACGCCGGGACGGCGCTCCGACACCGACTGGCTGACGATGTCGCCGGCCGCGTTGGTGACGACCACGGCTTCCGAACCGAACACGCGCAGGCCGTTGAAGGTGTGGTTCAGGCGCACGATCTTGGTGCCGGCCACGCCCGGATGCTGGCTGGCGATCTGGAAGCTGTGCTGCGCACCCAGGCCCAGCGCGCTGTCCTTGGCGGTCAGCTTGGCCACCAGGCTGGCGCTCTCTTGTGGAGAAGCCAGGGCGACGGGCGCCGCCATCAGGGGGCCGGCCGCGTGGGCGGCGGTGGACGCCACCACCGGCAGGGCGGCGATGGATGCGGCAAGTAGGGTCTTACGTAAATTCATCTCTTCTCCATGGGGTATGTTCGTTCGATTGAAGGGCTGCCTGGCCGGGGGTAACGGTGGCCAGCCCGGTGTTTCCCGCGTGCGCCAGGCGGGGTGGCCGGGCGCGCGCTGGATGGGGCGAAAACAGCGGGCAGGGGCACACTATGCTGTCGGCCGGGGCCAAGTCAAAAAACTTGGGAAATTGGTCGCGGCGCGCAAAAATGTTAAGAATGGGACATTCTCAAAAGCATTACGGCGGCCGCTTTTACCGCAACTTGGCGTGGGAATCGCGCACGATAGCCCGGTTTCGTGTGAATTCCGCCACGGAATAGGTGTAACACTCTAAATTCGCGCCGAACGCAACACTCTGCGCGGCTTAACGGCAGGTAAAGGTTGCGAATTTTTAATATTGCGATTTACACTAGGTCGCAACACGGCCGCAATACCATTCCGGCCGGCTTATAAAAAGCGCGGGGCACACCCTCGGCACATCGCGCCTATCGGGAACCACAGGAAGAAAACCATGACTGCTCACCCACGTCGGTCCAGACACTATCGCTTATCCCGCAACGTGATCAGCGCCGCGCTGCCCCCTCCCACATAAACCGCGCAGGTCCGCGCAGCGCGCGGTCCCGGCGCCATGCCCGCCCGGCCCGGGCGCATGGCGCCCTTGTCATTGGGTGGATAGTTCGCCGTCGCGCGGGACCGGATGCCGGCCGCGCAGGGGCGGCGACGCAAGCGGGAGTTCACTATGCTGTCGATAGCTACCAAAGTAGAGCGGATCGTCATGGAATCGGCGTTTCTGACCGAAGGGCTGGGCCGTGGCCTGATCAATTTATCGGAACTGGCGCGCCAGCTGCAGCCGCAGCTGGAGAGCGATTTGTGGAAGCCGGTCGGCCAGGCGGCCGTGGTGATGGCGCTGCGGCGCGTGTCCGAGCGCCTGCCGCCGGTGCGCGAGAGCCAGATCGTGCTGGCCCAGAAGACGGGCGAGCTGACCACCCGCACCGAGCTGACGGAATTCACGTTCCGCTATTCCGAGCACACGCACGAATGCCACCGCCAGTTGCTGGCGCGCACGGAGCCGGTGCGCGGCGCCTTCGTGACCGTCACGCGCGGCGTGAACGAGGTGATGGTGATCTGCAGCCGGCCGTTGATCGGCGTGGTGGAGCAGGTGTTCGCCGGCGAGCGCCTGCTGGCGCGGCTGGAACAGCTGAACGCGGTGACGCTGCACCTGAATCCGGAGACCTGCCGCACGCCGGGCATCTACCACGCCGTGCTCAAGCAGCTGGCGTGGGACAAGATCAGCCTGGTCAACATGATCTGCACCTACACCGAGCTGACCTTGCTGCTGGAGCAGAACCAGACCGGCGCCGCGTTCTCGGTGCTGGCCAAGATCGTGGCGCCGCCCCGGCCGGGGCTGGGGCGCTGACGCCTCAGCGCGCGTCGCCCTCGTTGATCTTTCAGGCCATCCAGAAGAACACGGCCGTCATGCGCTTGTCGGCATGGTCGCAGCCGAAGTAGCCGCTGGCCGAGTGCACCAGGTTGGCCTTGTACAGCAGGATGCGGTTGTAGACGTTGTCGACCCGCAGTTCCTCGTGCCACGCCTGCGGCGGCAGGCCGGTCACGCCCAGCGCCTCGCGCAGGTTGGCGTGCGGCGGGCTGCAGACATTGCCGCCCAGCGTGCCGTCCGGGTAGCGCAGCCGGTAGAACGAGGTGCCGGCCGTCGGCAGCGGATCGGGCGACAGGTAGATCACGGCCGCGTAGCGGCATAGCTTGGTCGAATCCGTGTGCGGGCGCGCGCCCGATTCGATGCCGCCCACCAGCTGCACGTAGTTGTGATTGAGCGTGCTGCCCTGCGGCGTGGCCTCCTGCCACAGCCGCCTGGCCCCCGTCACCTTCCTCACCCACGCCTCGACCCGCGCCAGTTCCCCGGGCAGCAGCGCGCCGGCGGCGCGCATGCCGGGCCAGGGCTCGGCCCGGTGCGGCGCGCCCAGCTCCCATTCCGCCTTGCCGAAGCAGCGCCGCGACACGTCGTCGGCGTTGGGCAGGATGCCGTCGGCCACCCAGTAGTCGCGGCCCAGCTGCGGCTTGCGGTAGGTCAGGGTGGGCCGGCGGGCCGGCGCCGGCGCGGCGGGGCGCAGGTCGCGCATCACTTCTTGTCCGTGTCGGTCGAGAAGTTCAGCTGCGGCGCCTCGTCGTCCTGTGTCGGTTCGGGCGGCGGCGCGCTCTCGTCGCTGGACGGGGTGTCGATCTTCAGTTCCAGCTGCTCGTGCATGTCGACCTTCTTCTCCACCGACACCAGGTGCGGGAAGCCGATGATCAGGCCCACCATGATGACCTGGATCAGCACGAACGGGATGGCGCCCCAGTAGATGTCGGAGGTCTTGACTTCCTTGGGGGCCACCGAGCGCAGGTAGAACAGGGCGAAGCCGAACGGCGGGTGCATGAACGAGGTCTGCATGTTCACGCCCAGCAGCACGCCGAACCAGATCAGGTCGATGCCGAGCTTGTCGGCCACCGGACCCACCAGCGGCACCAGGATGAAGGCCAGCTCGAAGAAGTCGAGGAAGAAGGCCAGCAGGAAGAACATCAGGTTGACCACGATCAGGAAGCCGGTGCTGCCGCCGGGCAGGGACGACAGCAGGTGCTCGACCCACAGGTCGCCGTTCACGCCGCGGAACACCAGCGAGAACACGGTCGAGCCGATCAGGATGAAGATCACGAAGCAGGCCAGGCGCGTGGTCGAATGCATGGCCTGGCGCGTCAGGCTCCACGACAGGCGGCCGTTGAGCATGGCCAGGATGATGGCGCCCATGGCGCCCATGCCGCCGCCCTCGGTGGGCGTGGCCAGGCCGACGAAGATGGTGCCCAGCACCAGGAAGATCAGGGCCAGCGGCGGGATCATGACGAACACCACGCGCTCGGCCATGCGCGACAGCAGGCCCAGTTTCAGCTGGCGGTTGAGCAGGGCGAACAGGAAGGCGCCCCCGATGCCGACGCCGGCCGAGAAGATGCCCAGTTCATCGGCCGCCAGCGCCGGGTGGGCGGCGCCGAAGTAGCGCGCGAACGCGTAGGAGGCGGCGACGGCGCCCGCCACCAGGGCCAGCAGCGAACGCACGCCGCTGTCGCCGTTCGGTTCGCGCAGGTTGCGCGCCTCCAGCGGCAGGGCCGGCACCATCTTGGGCGCGAAGATCGAGATCAGCAGCACCACGCCGGCGTACATCACCGTCAGCAGCAGGCCGGGCACGAAGGCGGCCTTGTACATGTCGCCCACGGAGCGGCCCAGCTGGTCGGCCATCACGATCAGCACCAGCGACGGCGGGATGATCTGGGCCAGCGTGCCGGAGGCGGCGATCACGCCCGAGGCCAGGCGCTTGTCGTAGCCGTAGCGCAGCATCACGGGCAGCGAGATCAGGCCCATCGAGATCACGGAGGCGGCCACCACGCCGGTGGTGGCGGCCAGCAGGGCGCCCACGAAGATCACGGCGTAGGCCACGCCGCCGCGGATGGGGCCGAACAGCTGGCCTATCGTGTCGAGCAGGTCCTCGGCCATGCCGGAGCGTTCCAGCACCAGGCCCATGAAGGTGAAGAAGGGGATGGCCAGCAGCGTGTCGTTGGCCATGATGCCGAAGATGCGGTTGGGCAGCGCCTGCAGCAGTTCGATGTTCAGCAGGCCCAGTTTGATGCCCACCAGGCCGAAGAACAGGCCGTTGGCGGCCAGGGAAAACGCCACCGGGAAGCCCGATAGCAGGAAGATCACCAGCGCGCCGAACATGATGGGCGCCAGGTTCGCAGTCAAGAATAGTTCCATGTCTCGCGTTCCGCTCTTGTTTTAGTGTGGGGGATTACTGCAGCTTGTTGGCGGCCTTGATGGCCGCGATTTCTTCTTCCGGCGTGGCCACGTGCTTGGCGAATTCATGGCCGTCGATCTTCCCGGCCAGGAAGGCGATGCGCTTGATGATCTCGGACACGCCCTGCAGCACCATCAGCACGAAGCCGACCGGCACCAGCAGCTTGGCCGGCCACACGATCAGGCCGCCCGCGTTGCTCGACATCTCGCCGCTCTGGATCGAGCCGAGCGCGAACGGCACGCCGAAGTACAGGATCACCAGCGAGATGGGCATCAGGAAGAACAGGAAGCCGAACAGGTCTATCCAGACCTGGGTGCGTTTGGAGAAGCGGCCGGCGATGACGTCGATGCGCACATGCTCGTCGCGCTTGAGGGTGTGGCTGGAGGCCAGCATGAACATGGCCGCGAACAGGTACCACTGGATCTCCAGCCAGGCGTTGGAGCTGGTGTTGAAGATGTAGCGCACCAGGGCGTTGACGGTGCAGATGGCGACGGCCGCCAGCAGCGCATAGGCCACGGCGTTCGCCACTTTTTCGTTGAGCAGGTCGATGGCCCGCGATATCGACATAAACATTCCGGTCTCCTCGTTCTCGTTTTGGGCGTTGCGATCGGGGCGCTGCGTGGGCGCCCCGTGTTATGTCTTGCATGCCGCCCCGGGTGGAGACGGCATGGACAGCCTGCGGCCGGCGCGCGCGTTGGGCGCGCGTCGCGGTCAGCCGGCCAGCTGGGCGCGCACGCGCGCGATGGCGGCGCGCACCTGGTTGGGCGCGGTGCCGCCCACGTGGTCGCGCGCGGCCACCGAGCCTTCCAGCGTCAGCACGGCGAACACGTCGTCGGTGATCAGATCGGAGAAGGCGCGCAGCTGCTCGAGCGACAGGTCGGCCAGGTCGCAGCCCTGGTCCACGCAGGCGCGCACGGCGCGCGCCACGGCTTCGTGGGCGTCGCGGAACGGCAGGCCCTTCTTGACCAGGTAGTCGGCCAGGTCGGTGGCGGTGGCGTAGCCCTGCAGGGCGGCGCCGCGCATGGCATCGGGCTTGACGCTGATGCCGCCGGCCATGTCGGCGAAGATGCGCAGCGTGTCGACCACGGTGTCGACCGTGTCGAACAGCGGTTCCTTGTCTTCCTGGTTGTCCTTGTTGTAGGCCAGCGGCTGGCCCTTCATCAGCGTGAGCAGGCCCATCAGGTGGCCGTAGACGCGGCCGGTCTTGCCGCGCGCCAGTTCCGGCACGTCCGGGTTCTTCTTCTGCGGCATGATGGACGAGCCGGTGCAGAAGCGGTCGGCGATGTCGATGAAGCCCACCCGTGGGCTCATCCAGATCACCAGTTCCTCCGACATGCGCGACACGTGGGTCATGATCAGCGAGGCGGCGGCCGTGAACTCGATGGCGAAGTCGCGGTCCGAGACGGCGTCCAGCGAGTTGTGGCAGACGTCGTCGAAGCCCAGCGTCCTGGCCACGCGCACGCGGTCGATCGGGAAGGTGGTGCCGGCCAGCGCGGCCGCGCCCAGCGGCAGGCGGTTGACGCGCTTGCGGCAGTCGGCCATGCGCTCGGCGTCGCGGCCGAACATCTCGACGTAGGCCAGCATGTGGTGGCCGAAGGTGATGGGCTGGGCCACCTGCATGTGGGTGAAGCCGGGCAGGATGGTGTCGGCGTTGTCCTCGGCCAGGTCGGTCAGGGCGCCGCGCAGGGCGGCCAGCAGGGCCAGGATGTCGTCGATGGCCGAACGCACGTACAGGCGGATGTCGGTGGCCACCTGGTCGTTGCGCGAGCGGCCCGTGTGCAGGCGCTTGCCGGCGTCGCCCACCAGTTCGGTCAGGCGCTTCTCGATGTTCAGGTGCACATCCTCCAGGTCCAGCAGCCATTCGAACTGGCCGGCCTCGATTTCCTGGGCGATCTGCGCCATGCCGCGCTCGATCTCGGCGCGGTCGGCGGCGCTGATGATGCCCTGGGCGGCCAGCATTTCGGCGTGGGCCAGCGAGCCCTGGATGTCGGCCTTGGCCAGGCGGTTGTCGAAGAACACGGAGGCCGTGTAGCGCTTGACCAGGTCGGAGACGGGTTCGGAGAAGCGCGCCGACCAGGCTTCGGCTTTTTTGGAGAGTTGTGCTGTCATGGTGATAAGAAGAGGCTAGGTGGACCGGAAGATTTGATTGATTATAAACAAGGATGGCCCGGCACAGGATAAATAGGACCCGATAGTGCGCGTTTGGGGGGCGTGGCGGGGGCAAATGGCGACAATTCGTCCTGGACCGGGGGGGCCGGCCCGTGCCCCGCGCCGACCTGCGCCATCAGGCATGAGCGAAAACGACCATATATTTGCGCGCTCATAAACCCAGCCGTCAAATCAGGTATATTGTCTCCTGAGGCGGGCGCATTCTGGCCCGGCCTGTTTTCCTGGATCGGACAAGATATGCGAGTGCTCAAGACTTTGCTGGCTTATCTGGGGAGCGTGGTGCTGTTCTGCTGCGCTGCGGGCAACCTGTACGCGGACGAGCCGGCCGCGCCCAAGGGTTCGCTCGTGATCATCGGCGGCGGCCTGCGCGGCGACAACGCCGAAGTGTGGCAACGCATCGTGCAGCTGGCCGGCGGCCAGGGCGCCCGCATCGCCGTGTTCCCGTCCGCCTCGGCCTATCCCGAACAGGCCGGCCTGTCCATCATCAATCGCCTCGACCAGTATGGCGCCAACGCCTTCCTGGTGCCGGTGGCCGTCAAGCTGGCTGACAGCGACTTCCGCAAGGCCGCCGACGACGTCCGCCTGGCCGACGCCGTGCGCCAGGCCGGCGGCGTGTTCTTCGCCGGTGGCGACCAGGCCCGCATCACGCGCGCCCTGCTGCGCGAGGACGGCCAGCGCAGCGCCATCCTGGACGCCGTGTGGGAAGTGTACCGGCGCGGCGGCGTGATCGCCGGCACCAGCGCCGGCGCCGCCATCATGAGCAGCACCATGTTCTACGAACCGAAGACCGTGCTGGCCACGCTCAAGCAGGGCGTGACGGAGGGGCGCGAGATCGCGCCCGGCCTCGGCTTCATCGGCGACGACGTGTTCGTCGATCAGCACCTGCTGGTGCGGGGCCGCTTCGCGCGCATGATCCCCGCCATGCTCAAGAAGGGCTACCAGATCGGGCTGGGGGTGGACGAGAACACGGCCATGGTGATCGACAGCCGGCGCGAGGTGGAGATCGTCGGCTACACGGGCGCGCTGCTGATCGACCTGTCGCGCGCCACGACGGACGAGGCGGCGGCCGAATTCAACGTCAAGAACGTCGTGATCAGCTACCTGGACCACGGCGACAAGTACAACCTGGCCACGCGCCGCTACACGCCGGCGCCCGACAAGGCGGCCGGCAAGCTCGATCCGTCCCGGCCGTTCTCCAAGATGCCCGTGTTCAGCGGCGACATCCTGGGCAGCAACGCCGTCGTCCAGCTGATGGAAAAGCTGATCGACAACAGCCAGGAGGAGGCGCTGGGGCTGGCCCTGTCGCCACCGGGCGAAGCGTCGCCGGACCTGGGCTTCGAGTTCAAGTTCACCAAGACCGCCGACAGCGTCGGCTACCAGTCGCCGATGGCCGAGGCGTATTCGATCTACAACCTGCGGCTCGACATCCGGCCGATTCATTTGCAGCTGCCGCTGTACCAGTACAAGTAATGGTGTTGAGCCGAAGCTTGGCGGTGTAGCGCGCCGCCAAGTCGTCCCCCGTTCGCGAGGCCGAGACGCCTAGCCGCAGCCGCTATCGGAAACCGTGGAGATCAGCGTCGCCCCGCAACTGGTTTTATGACCCTGGAACGCGACGGGAACGCCATCGATCAGGACATCGGGATTGCCCTCCGTGATCGTACACATGCCATGGCCTGGAATAGGACAGGTGCACATGTCACCCTTGCGGGCGACGGCCACGTTCATCACGATGCTGGCGGACGCCGCCGTCATCACCTTCCCGCCATGGCTGGTCGGGTCGTTCAATCGTATTACGCCGCGCATGTTCTTTCCTTTCAGGTCAGGTCGTGGTCAAGCGTTCAATCGGAGTAGCCTTGCATGCGCGAGGTCTCGTCGTGGCGGATGCCCCACCACATCAGGTAGGCGTGGTTGCCGCCGCGCGCGCGGTACCAAGGCTTGTCCGGCTCGATCGGGCGCACGGTGGCCGGCGGCGTCACCAGCACGGCGGTGGGGTGATCGGGGTCGGTGGTGCCCGCCACCAGCACGTTTTTCCCCAGGTGGTTGGCGTAGCCGATGGCCAGCGCGACGTTGGTGAGCGCCGTGCCTGCACCCATCTCGCCCAGCAGGGCGGGAGTGTTGAAGGCATGTTTCGTCACGTCGAATTCCGGCGCGTCGAGCGTGAGCGCGTGCGCCAGATTGCGCAGCCGTTGCTGCGACTCGGGAGTGTCGAGACCGGCGTCGTGGATCACGTAGCCGATGTCCAGGGTTTGCTTGCCTGCGTTTGCTGTTGCCGTGTTCAGCGCGGCTTGCAGTGCCTGGACTGGACGCGGCGGCATGCCCTTTTGTACCTCGAACTCGGTGGCGGCGTGGGTGACCGGATAACCGATCCAGGCCAGCGCGTCGCGCTCGGTCTTGTAGTTGGGGCCGGCCAGCACCAGCAGCACCATGTTTTCGTTGATCTGCTTATCCTTGGGGCGGCTGGGGGCATCCCAATTCATGGCCCACACGGTTTCGTTCGGATGCGCTTGCAGGTAGCGCAGCGCTGCCGAGAGCGAAGTGAAGCCGGCGTTCGGGCCGCCCATGGTCACGTGCACGTCAGGTGGGGTGTTGCGGGACCAAGTGGTTGGCGCGTGGATATTTCCGATATTGAAACAGGCGATGATGTTGTCTCGTGTGAACTGTGCCGCTTCAACTGGGTCGAGTCGCCCCTCCGGCAGCGCATATTCGACATGAATGCCGGCAAGCTCACGCCAGGTCGATTTATCCTCAAGTGAGTGGGCGTTGTAGAAGTAACTGGAGCTGGAGAAATAGATGTCATGAAATAACACCGTAAGTTTGTCAACATATTTGTGATGATAGCCCTTGAAAGTCTCCTCGCCGTCATTTCCGACCGCGATGGAACCGACGGTTTGTAATGTGGAAAATTTTTGTGGCTCGGTTCTAACCATGTCGTCATTCTTGTTGGGCTGCGCCAACCCTAGTGTCCACAGCAATTCCCATTCGGTCGGGTAGTCCTTCCGATGCAGGGGGTTGAGCCATTGCAATCCGACAACCTGAGCCATGAAGGGGGGGGCGGGTTCGGCGATTACTTGTGCCGCAGCGTGAGTGTCCTTGACAGTCGCGCCGGGCCCGCCTACGCAGGAAGTGAGCAAAGCTAGGGTGGAGAAAGCGGCGAGTGCGGGCATGATCAAGAATCGTTTCATGACTTCTTCCTCAGTGAGTTGGCGTGGTGCGTCGGCGGTGGCAAACCATGTGAGCAGGAACATGGCGCCGAAGGCAAGGATAAAGGCTAGGATCGTCCAGGCGAACCGTCGTGGACGGGTTGAGATCAGGGGGCTCATGGATGGCCTCCAGGGTGTGCTTGTGCGCGCGGGGCAGGATGCTCGCGCTGGTCAATGATCTTGTCTGGCATGGTTCCCTCGCTACCGGGCTTGCGTACCCACTCGTAGGCTGAAACGCTTTCCACGTAACCGTACTTGAAGTATTCAAGAAATGCACTGTTCGGGTCATCGTCGGCCAAACCGTCTAGAAGTCGCCAATCCGCTGCTATTCTCAGCTTATGCAAATGCTCGTCGCGGATATGGCACAGTCCCACGGCCACGTCATAAGCCAGCGCCTGCTGCGCGTGCATGGGATTGGTCAGAATCGTCGAATGGTCGGTGGCGTGGGTGTCGAGGTTGTCGGCCAGATAGGTCTTGATCTTCTTGTCGTGCCAGGTCTTGTATTCCGCGCTGGCCTCTTCCGGCTTGTCCTCGCCGATTACCTGCCCGCCTTTCTTGACCAAACCTTCGCGTCTGGCCTGCATACGCAGACGGGCGTGATCCTCGTAGCGCATGGCCGCCTCGCTTTCCTCAGTGCCCTTGGCGGCATCGGTCTTATCGCCCGTTTCAGCGGCCACCGGCGCCGGCAAGTCACGGTCGCCGGCGAACGAGTCGTCGGCTGTGCGCACCAGAAGGCGGTTGCGCGATTGGCCCGGTACTTCATAAGCCTGATCAAATTTATCGCACGGCAGGCCAAAGCGCATCGCCTGTGGCGGGAACGCTTTCGGCAACTGGGGCGCGTCGATGGGAATGGCCCAGTCGTTATCCGGCAAGGCGTTGATGCGCACCTTGGCCAGACTGAAGGCCACGATGGCGAACGGCGCGGTGAAAATGCTCATCACCTGTCCGAAGAAGTTGTCCCGGTCCGCATCCACACCCTTCAACAATGAGTATTTCGCCTCCAGCGACGCCGGGTTCCAGTATTTTTGGCTGCCTGGGCTGGGTTGCAGGTAGTGGTTGTTCCAGTAGTGATATCGCCCCTTCTCACCGACCATGAATCCTTGCGCGAACACGCGCTGGCAGAATAGCGTGGCGCCGCCGGTGGCGTCGATCTCGGCCTGGTTCAAACCGCGCCAGCCTATGCCCTGCACGGAAGCCGACGAGATCACCTCGTCATGCGGATTGCAATAGAGTGTCACGCGGCCGACGGTGGCGGGGGCGATGCCGTAGCCATACCGCAAGCGGTCCTCGGCCGCATCGAAGCGATGGTTCTCGTTTTCCATGAACTGGTTGATGTCCTCGACCTTCTGCGGCGGCGCGGCTGGCGGCCTGACGATGTCGAAGAATGCGCGCAGCGTGCCGATGCGGGCGCTGGCGGTCTGGCGGCCGTAGCCGCCATGCTTGTCCTTCATGTGGCTCTCGGTCCAGTCCTCGGCGCTGTTTTCCTTGGCCAGGCTGTAGGGTGCGTTGCACAGCACATAGGTGTCGGCCACACAGCGGCCGGTGAGCCCGGCCGCGTCCGTGACCGGGTCCATCCGGTCGCCCAGGAAGGCGGCGGCCATACCGATCATGTTGCCCTGGCTGTGGCAGACCAGGGTGATGGGCACGTCGGCCTGCTTGGCGCGGAGGGAGGCGACCAGTTTGGCCAGCCGCAATGCGGCCAGCACGAAGTAGGGCCGTGGCGGACAGGAATAGACGTTGCGGTCATTGGTGGGGTTCAAATGATTGACATGGAACCAGAGGAACAGTTGGTCCGACAGCCCCTCGCTCCACAGGTCGGGCAGTGCAGTGCAGCCGTTGGCGAACGGGCCGCCGCCCCAGTAATCCTGCTCGTTCAGGTAGATCGAGTCGCCATATTGTTGCAATTCCTGAGCGCTGGCCTTGTAGCCCCAGCGGAAATGGATGACAGGTGTGAAATAGTCGTCGTTCTTCATGAACGTGTCCGGCTGCATGTTCGGACTGATATGGCCATCCGGCGTCAGCTCGGACAAATATGTGGCCGGCGTCAGTTGTCCTCCTTCGGCCGTTGGGTAGGCCATGTGTTCATCGCATCGCTTGAGCCGGTCGTTGAGTCCGGCGCACAGTCCACTTTCAGCTTCCTTGTACCACTCGCCGTCCGAGTTGACGCCATGAACGAAGATCACCACCCCAGGCAGGGGCAAACCCATGATCGCCGTGAGTTTGCCGCCATTGAGCAGCGCGGGCCCCCATTTCTGCCCGACGATGATAGCGTTCGGATCGTCGCGCGGATCAAGTGGGGCCGCCGGGGCGGCCCCCGCGTCGGACTGGCTTGGTTCTGGATTACTCATCGTCCATCCTCCGGATCAGGTGCGCGGTTTGTGGAAGATCGCTCCCAACTGCTGCATGCGATTGGCGTCCACCTTGCAGGCCGAGCCGGTAGCATCGCTGGTGCCGGACAACGGATCATCGCCGTCCCGCACCAGGTGCAGCGCCATGTCCTTCACGGGCTGTCCGTCGCTGGCGCGCACCAAATGTGGCTCACGGCTGAAGTCGCCATCGCTGAATGTCGGCAATTCCGCGCTCTGGCTGGCCGGCCCGTTCCAATGGTGGCCGCCGGTTTTGACCGTCAACGGCCCCGGCCCGCCGATTTCCGGCGTGCCGCCTTTGAGGCTGAGGTAGGCCCCGCCCGAATTGATGAACACGATCTCCTCGGCCATGATCATCACCCGTCCCCTGGCGCTGATCTTGATGTCCTTGGCCGCGTCGATTTGCGTGCTGTCGTGCTGGCTCTGCATCAGCAACTTGCCGTAGTTGGCGATCAAGGCCATGCCATCTTGTTGCGAAAACAGCGAGACTCCCTTGCCGGCGTTGACATTGAAGCGCTGGCCCGAGGTCAGCTGCAGATGCTGCTGCGCCACCGTGTCGATGTTGGTGGCGGCATAGCTGACGATGGCCTTGTTGGTGGCGAAACTGATGCCGTCCGGCGCCGTGACGCCGATCGCGCCGGCGCCGCCGTCGCTGCCTTGCGGCGCCGTGTTGCTGCCGTTCTCCCATTGTTTGATGGCCGCCTGCGCTTCGCCCTGCGGCCCCTCGTCCACCGGCAGTGCCTGGTGCTGGGCCGCGTACTGTCCGAGCGAGCGGAACAGGTCGACGCAATCCTGCATCAGCGTCAGATACTCCGATCGTTCCAGCTGCTTGCTGTCGCCGTTGAGCCGCTTCCAGGCCGACAGCAACATGCCCTTGCCCGCGCGCAGGGCCAGTTGGGCGTCGGTGGTCAACTCGGCGCCCTCGCCGCGCGCCTTGCCCGCGCCCTTTTCGCGCGGCGCCGTGAGCCAGCCCAGGTTCAATTCGCTGCGGCCGTGGTCGCTGGCCAGTTGCGTGCTGATCTGGCCGGGGGTGTCGTCGAGGCGCAATTGGTTGGCGCGGCTGCCGCCGATTTCCTTGCTTTTCACACCGGACAGGTACTTGTTGCCCGGCAGGTCGTCCGCGCCGAGGCGGGGCGGCCGCGCGGCGCTGTTGTAGAGCTGTCCGATGATGACGGGCTTGTCGGGATCGCCGCCCAGGAACGCGATCAACACCTCCGTGCCGGGACGCGGCAGCGTCAACACGCCGAAGTGCTGGCCGCTGCCGGCGGCCGTGCCGGCCCAGCTGCTGGCCACGCGCACCCAGGCGTAATTGCCGACGCCGTTCACCTCGTCCTGCTCGCGCATGCCGCCCAGGCGCACCTTGACCCGGCCCTGCGCGTCGCAATGGACTTCCGCGCCTTCCGGACCGGCGACGACCGCGCTCTGCAGCCGCGGGTGGGGCAGGTCGGTGCGGGTGTCGTAGGCCGGCACGAACGCGGTGTCGCGCCGCACGCAGGTGATGCGCGTGCGCCAGCGCAGCTCGCCCGAAGCGAACCAGCCGGCGCCGGAAGTGGGTGAGTGCGGACTGTCGATCTGCCAGCCGTTGCGCGCGAACAGGCGGTCGATCCGCTCGTCGTAGCCTTTGGGCAGGTTGTTCTGGCCCGTGATGTGCTGCGACAGGATGATGAACTGGCGCTCCTCCTCGGGCCGGCCATCCAGGTCTGGATGGCCGTCGAGGCTGAAGTACTGGCCGGCGCCGAAGGCCCGCACGCCGCCTTCGGCGTAATAGCATTTGGCCTCGAAGTCCGAGCGCGCCATGCTTTGTTGCGCCAGCGCGCACAGATCATCGTAGTTGTCGCGCACATGCGGCGCCTCGACCAGATAGCGTTCCAGCCCGGCGGCCAACTTGTTGCCCTTGGCGCCCTGGTCGGCCCCGCTGTCGGCGCTGGCGCTCATGAAGCCGGTGCCGCGCGGGTTGCAGTAGTCCCAGCTGAAGTGGGCGGCGCGCCCCGGCCGCAGGACGCGGGTGCCGCTCCAGGCGGTGATGGTGTCGCGCTCCTCGGTCGCGCTGTCGCGGTGGAAGCGCACGCTGCCGGCGGGGCTCTGTTTCAGGCGTTTGGCGTCATGGAACAACACCATGGTGTGGGCGGGCGTGGACGAGGCGTCCGCGCTCTGGCCGCCGGACCCCGCGCGGCCGGGCCGGAAGAACCAGCCTATGCCGCGCCGCTTCAGCAGCCGGCGCAGGAAGGCGCCGGTGCCTTCGTTGTATTGGATGATCTGGCGCCGCACCGGGTCCTTGCGCAGGCTGAGGGCCGTGTCGAGTTCGAATTCGAAGGTGGCGGCCAGGGCCGGAATGCTGCTGCGCGCTTCGCGCAACACGGCTTGCACGATGTCCAGTTCGCTCTGGTTGAAGAATACCTTGGTGTTGACACTCAGGTCCAGCACGGCGAGCGCGTCGCGCATCACCAGTTGATACGAGGCCAGGCCGCCGTCGCTCTCGCCCTGGCTGGCCTCGGTGACGATGCCGCAGATGCTGCGCAATTCCCCCTGGTCGGTGACGATCTGCACTTCGACCGGCTGGCCGATCAGGGTGTTGAGTGCGATGCTGGCGCTCAGGGCGAGACAGTAGATGCGCAGTTCGATGCCATCGCAGATGGCTTCCACGCCATCGATCCGTTGCGGCAGCAATGGTTCGTCCGCGCCGTCGCTGGTGCGGCCGAGCCGCAGGCGCAAGGGGCGGTTGCGGGCCGTGAGGATGGCTTCCAAGCCTTGTGCGCCGTCGACATCGTTGTCATCTTTCACCATATTCTCCTTCGTGTATGCCTGCGTTGACCGGCCGTGTCAGAACCGGATGTCATACTGGAAAACGTCCTCGTCGGTCGTCGCCGGTCCACCCAGCACGGTGCCGTAGCTTAGCTGGGCGTCGGAATTCAGTATTGCGGGTGTAATGTCGGCGGCGCGCAGCACCAGGTGCACCTTAAAGCGGATGGGCGGGCTTGCGAACAGGGCCAGCATGGCTTGCAGCGCGCGGGCACCGTCGCCGTCGGGCAGGAACTGGTTGAATTGCTGGCGCGATAGCGGGCCTAACCAAAGACCTACGCACAGGTCGTGACACTGGTAGCTGTCGCCCAGGATGACGTTCACCCCCAGCTGGTGACTGAACTCGCCGATGCGGGTTTGCTCGTCCGGCTGCAGTGCTTCCCACGCGCCCACAAATTGCTCCAACCGTATCGGCAAGCCAAAGTATTCGTTCAGCACCCGCGTCATCACGATCGCCGATACGGGACGGTGGCGCAGGAGGGCGGCATAGTGCGCCACGACCTCGTCGGGGATGATGTTGGCCGGCGGCCGGGGACGGTGGGCCGTTCCCAGGCGGGGCCCGGCGCCGGCCAAGGCCAGTTGCAGTGGCAGCAAACCATCGTTGCCATCGCCGTCGCGGCGGTATTCCACGTGTGATTTTTCCCAGGCGCGATAGAACAGCGTCAGCGAACGGTGGGTGAAGCTGTCGAGGAAGGCGCGGCCGCTCTCGTTCTTGTCGAGATGGACTTGCGCGGCGATGGTGTCCGTGTAGCAGTAGGGCAGCACGCCGCTCACGCCCAGCAGGCCCATGAAGGCGGGGGTGAGTTCGACGCGTTGCAACTGCCCGTCGGCGACGGCTTGACGCAACGCCACGTCGGTGTCGAGCGGCCCGTGCGCTTCGATCGACATGGCTTCGATCTGGCTGGGAGGAAAGCGCAGCGAAACGCTGTTCTTGCAGCGTAGCACCTGCTCCAGGGTGACTTGCCGGGTTGCCGCGCGTTGCTTGAGCAGCAGGTCGATCAAACGCACAGCCTGGAAGAACTGGAACTGCTGCGGGCGCTCGATCAGGCGCCGCATCACACCAGTTGCAGGGCGCCGTTTCGTGGTTTGCATCGTATCAGTTCCCTTCCGTTGGCGTGCGACAGGACGGTCAGTTGCGTAAAACTGTTGAGGTGTACATACAAGCCGAAGAAGTGATCGAGCACCTGGACGAATAAATGCATGCCGCTGCCGGCGAACGCGTCTTCATCGAGCGTGATCCGCACTTCGACGCCATGGACCGGGGCGCCGCGTTCGCTGTCCAGGAGCCAGGCCCGGGCCGGCCGGTGGTCGAGTGCGGTGATGCCGGCGATCTGGCGCTGCGCCACCGGCGACCGGGTGATGTCATATAAGGTCAGCATTTCCTTGAGGTAGTTCAGGCCGCCCTGCGCCAGGGAGCAATAGTTCAGTGACAGGTGGGCGATCAAGCGCCAGTGGGCGTCGGCACTGAAGCGGTGTTGCTTGCCCGGTCTGCGCAGCAGGCGCAGGGGGAAATCATCGGGGGCCTCCTCCAGCGACAGGTTGGCGCCGGGGGCGCCGGGGCGCAGCCGGCTCGGCAGATCGCGGTTGGTGCAGCTCAGTTCGATGGAGACGCAGGCGTCGTCCGTGGCCAGCGGGTCCAAATCGAGGTCGACCAGGGCGATGCGCAGGTCGTGGCCGGGATCGCTCAGCGCCTTGAGCGGGTCGCGCCTGACCAGATAGTAGCGGCCCCGCGCGGCATCGCCCTCACCGTGGCGCATCGCGTAGTAGGGCCTGAATTCGGCCAGCGTCTGCCCGTTGGGACCGTCCTGGATCGCGCTCACCTTGTCCACGCTGTAGATGTCATAGCCGGCGGCGGGATGGGCGTCGGGCATCAACGCGTAATCCGTGGCTGTGTGGTTGAGTTCGATCGGACATGCGTTGCGTTTGAACAGATTAATGGCGGGCGTGCAACCGGGGATGAAATGCTTGTTCGTCAACATGGCGAGGCGGCGCGCGATGTCGCTGTCGGCGGCAACCCCGGCCAATCCAAGATGCAAGGTCAGGCGCCCGCAAGGCGCGCGCACGTGGCGTGCGAGCACGGGCCAATCCACATCGAAGAAGTTGAATTTTTCGCCGTAGCCAAAGTACTCGGTCAGCAACTGGTAGGCCGGGTGCGCGCCCGCGACGGACGGCAGCACCATCTGATCTGGTTCGAAACCGACCGGCTTGAGCGGCACCGTCTCCAGTTCGATCCAGTTTTCGTCGTCCAGTTCGACGTAGGCGCAAGCGGTGTGCATGAACAGCACGTCGCGGATGAGGGCGCACAAGGACGGTTCGGCATCGATGTACAGGCGCCAGTGGTCGAGTTCAATGCGGTCCAGGCCTATGGTCGCCGCCTTGCTCTCGATCTCGATGCTGAGTGCACTGATCGCGGTCGCGGGCCGCCGCACGGAGGCGGGCGGGTGAAAGCCGGCGTGGTAGGCGACTTTTCCTGGCCGCAGCGGGGTCAGTTGCAACGGGAAGACGGTGCGGAATTTGCACGCATCACCGTCCGGCGTGCGGGCGCCCATGGTCGCTCCCGCCGCGATGGTCGTGACTCCCATCATGGTTCCCGCGTGGGCTTCCGTGTCGGCGCACACGATGGCGCAGGCGGGCAGCGGTCGCACGTACTGCGGGTAATTCACACCCAGCAGCGCTTCCGTCAGCTTGCTGTCGCTTTCATCGATGAGTTTGGCGATGCGCGCGTTCGACAGCGCATTGGCCTGGATAAAGCGTTCGATGTGCGGATCGCCGTCGGCGCCGTCGACCATCCCCAGGCGGCTGCCCTGGGCGGGGAACCTGGCGGCGAATTCCTGATTAAAACCCAACTGGGCGCCGAGTTCACGTTCGTAGTAGGTTCTGAGCTTTTTCATCTTACTTCCCGTGTGTGGCGCCGCCGTGGGGCATGACTAGCTGACCGAGTAATGCAGGGTGGACTGCTCCAACTGCATATCGAAAAGCGCCCTGTCGTTCGCGGGGAGGGCGCGCAACTGGGCGGAGATGACGAAGCTGAGCCGATTCACCATGCCCGCTTCGGCGCGCAACGTGACCCGCACCTTGACCAGGCGCGGTTCATGGCGTTCGATGGCGTCGCGCAGGCGGAGGCAGATTTCCTTTCTGTCCTCGCTGTCGGATTGGCACAGTTGGGCGAAGTCCGTCAGGCCGAAATTGAGAATGGAGCGCTGACAGAGTGGCAGGGCGGCCAAGTCGCCTTCTGGAAAGGCGACGCGTGTGTTGAGCAGTGCCTCCAGGTCGCGTGCGATCGCACGCTTGAGCTGTTCCGCCGAGAACCGCCCGGCGCCTTCATGCAGGCCGGAAGCGCCAGATGGGGCGGTGAGCCTGTCCCATACGCTGGATGTGAATTCTCCTGTGCTTATCCGCTCCATACGCTGCCCACCTTTCGCTTTCGCCGTCTGAGGCCCAAGCAATTATTGGACGTACGTCAGGCGTATGTTCTGCGATGACGCAACAATCCATCGTGGTCAATGTCAACGGCGGCGCTTCCCACGCTCCGCGGGAGCGATGACGGGCTTCCAGATTACAATGCTCGGCTTCGATGCGTACCGTGCAATTTGCCACTTCAAAGGAGATGTCGTGACTTTCCCTTCGTTCCTCGCCAGCCAGCGCTGGCTGAACCCCGCGCTGGCATTGAGCTGCGCCGCGCTGTTATTGCTGGCGATGCCCGCGCATGCGGCGCAACCCGCCGCGCCGGCCACCATGCGCCTCGACTATCTGCACACCGGCAACGCCAGCGCCGAGCAGTACGCGATCGAACGCGTCGTGATCGAACCGCTGGCGTGGCCGGGCAACATGGCGCGCACGGTGGACGACACGGACCGCGGCGTCAACAAGGTCGAAGTGGTGGACAAGGCCAGCGGCAAATTGCTGTACTCGCGCGGCTTTTCCACCGTGTTCAACGAGTGGCGCTCGACGGCCGAAGCGGAGAAGACCAATCGCGGCTTCGAGGAATCGGTGCGCTTCCCCCGGCCTGAACATCCCGTCACCGTGCGCATCCTCAAGCGCGACGACAACAACGCCTTCACGCTGGCCTGGAGCACGGAGCTGGACCCGGATGCGCCGGACGTGGTGCGCAAGCAGGAGCCGTCGGCGCTGCGTCCTATCCCCATCCGCGTGAGCGGCCCGTCGCCCGACAAGGTCGACCTGCTGATCCTCGGCGACGGCTACACGGCCGGCGAAATGAAGAAGTTCGAGGCGACGGCGCGCCGCATGGCCGACCAGTTGTTCTCCGTGTCGCCATTCCGCGAGCGGGCCGGCGATTTCAACGTGTGGGCGCTGGCCGCGCCGACGCCGGAATCGGGCGTCTCGCGCCCGTCCACGGGCGTGCACCACGCCTCGCGCCTGGGCACGCGCTACGACATCTTCGGCAGCGAGCGCTATGTGCTGGCCACCGACAACCGCGCCCTGCGCGAACTGGCGCAGAACGCGCCCTACGAATTCATCGAGATCCTGGTCAACAACGACACCTACGGCGGTGGCGGCATCTTCGGCCAGTTCAGCACGGCGGCGGCCAACAGCGATTGGGCCAAGTACCTGTTCATCCACGAGTTCGGCCACCACTTCGCCGGGCTGGCCGACGAGTACTACACGTCGCCGGCCGTGTACCAGCCCGGCGGCGCGCGGGTCGAACCTTGGGAGCCGAACGCCACGGCCCTGCGCGATCCGGCCAATGTGAAGTGGAAGAAGTTCGTGGCGCCGGGCACCGCGCTGCCCACGCCGTGGCCGAAGGCGGAATTCGAAGCCTATTCGCGCGACATCCAGCAGCAGCGCGCGGCGCTGCGCAAGGCGCAACGGCCCGAGTCGGAGATGAGCGCCCTGTTCAGGCGCGAGCTGGCACACGAGGAGGAGCTGTTCTCGCGCGCGCCCGCGCGGCACGCGGTGGGCGCGTTCGAAGGCGCCAACTATGAAGCGACCGGCTATTTCCGGCCGCAGCTGCAGTGCATGATGTTCGACCGCAGCGACCAGTTCTGCACCGTGTGCCAGGACGCGATCAGCACCATCATCGACCTGTATTCGCGGCCGGCGCCACGCTGAAGGGCCGGCCGCTGCCGTCAGGAAATTGTCGAGCTTGGTTAAGTAACGCACAGAGCGGCAATGGTGCGACCCTTAACCTGCACTTCGCTTAACTGAACCTTAAAAAGGAGTGAAGATGACTAAATTGATGACCGCCCTGCTGGCCTCCGTGCTGGCCACCGCCGCCTACGCCCAAGGCCCCGCCGCACAGCATACGGAGGCCGCGCAAGCGGCCGCACCGGCAGCTGCGCCGGCGGCGCCCGCCGCATCCGTGGCCCCGGCTGCCCAGGCGCAACCGGCACCGGCAGCCGCCCAGGAAGATGCCAACGCCGCCGCCGTCAAGGCCGATGCGACCGACATGAAGGCGGCCGCCCGGGCCGAGCAACCAGCCATGGACGCCAAGCCGGACGCCGCGCAAGCGAAAGCCAAGACCAAGGCCAAGCACCACCGCACCAAGGTCGCCAAGGCGGAGCAGCAAGAGACGATGAAGTAAGCCCTTCTAGCGTCGCAATAAAGAAACCGGGGTCAGGTCATGCGATCACGCAAGATGCGTGATCGCATGACCTGACCCCGGTTTTTATTGTGGCAGCCGATCAGACGATGGCGGTCAGCGTCTCGGGCTTGATCTTCGAGGCCAGCGGCTTGCCCTTGCGGGCGCGCTTGCCGATGTGGCCCAGCAGCGTTTCACCGACCACGCGCAGTTCCTGCGGCTTGGCGCCCCGGCCGATGCCGTTCACCAGCACGCCTTTCTGGCTGATCGGGCGGGCCGCCACCAGGCTTTCCTTGGCGTCGAGCTCCATCAGGATCACGCCACGCCCGCCGTTGGCCAGCGTCTTCATCTCGTCCAGGCCGAACACCAGCAGGCGCGCGCCTTCCGATACCACCGCCACGGCGTTGGCCGTGGCCGGCACCACGGCCGGCGGCAGAGGCAGGTCGCCCTCGTCGAGCGTGATGAAGGCCTTGCCGCCCTTGATCCGGCTGACCATGTCGCCGGCCTTGGCCAGGAAGCCGTAACCGGCCGTCGTGGCCAGCATCAGCTGGGTGGTGGCCGGTCCGGCGTAGTAGTGCTGGATGCGCGCGCCACCGGCCAGATCAACCAGCGTGGTGATCGGCACGCCGTCGCCGCGCGCGTTGGGCAGGGCCGCCACCGGCACGGAATAGACCTTGCCGTTGTTGCCGAAGCCGAGCAGGGTGTCGACCGTGCGGCATTCGAAGGCACCGTACAGCGCGTCGCCGGCCTTGAACGTGAACTGGGTCGCGTCGTGGCCGATGCCGGTGCGCGCGCGCACCCAGCCTTTTTCCGAAATGATGACGGTGACCGGTTCGTCCACCACCTTCTGCTCGGCCACGGCCTTCTGCGCTTCTTCGATCAGCGTGCGGCGCGCGTCGCCATACAGCTTGGCGTCCGCTTCGATCTCGCGGATGATCAGACGCTTCATCGACGACGGGTTGTCGAGCAGGTCTTGCAGCGTTTGTTTTTCCTTGCGCAGCTCGGCCAGTTCCTGCTGGATCTTGATCGCTTCCAGGCGGGCCAATTGGCGCAGGCGGATTTCCAGGATGTCTTCGGCCTGGCGGTCCGACAGCTTGAAGCGCTCGATCAGGGCCGCCTTCGGTTCGTCCGAATTGCGGATGATGTGGATCACCTCATCGATGTTGAGCAGGATGGTCTCGCGGCCCTCCAGGATGTGGATGCGGTCGTCCACCTTGCCCAGCTTGAACTTGGTGCGCCGGGTCACGGTCTCGAAGCGGAAGTCGATCCACTCCTGCAGGATGTCGCCCAGGCCCTTCTGGCGCGGACGGCCGTCGCCGCCGATCATCACCAGGTTGATCGAGGCCGACGTCTCGAGCGAGGTGTGGGCCAGCAGCATCAGCATGAATTCGGTCTGGTCCTGGTTCTTCGACTTCGGTTCGAACACCAGGCGCACGGGCGCGGCGCGGCCCGATTCGTCGCGGATGGTGTCGAGCGAATTGAGGATCAGCGACTTCAACGCCAGCTGCTCCGGCGACAGCGCCTTCTTGCCCAGCTTGACCTTGGGATTGGTCAGCTCCTCGATCTCCTCGAGCACCTTCTGCGACGAGGTGCCGGGCGGCAGTTCCGTGACCACGGCCTGCCACTGGCCGCGCGCCAGTTCCTCGATCTTCCAGCGGGCCCGCACCTTCATGCTGCCGCGGCCGGTGGCGTACATGTCCTGGATCTGCGCGGCCGGCGTGATGATCTGGCCACCGCCGGGGAAGTCCGGGCCGGGGATCATCGCCATCAGCTCGTCGTGGCCGATCTTGGGGTTGCGGATCATGGCCACGGTGGCCTGCGCCACTTCGTTCAGGTTGTGCGACGGGATCTCCGTGGCCAGGCCGACGGCGATGCCGGAGGCGCCGTTCAGCAGCACCATCGGCAGGCGCGCCGGCAGCAGCGACGGCTCCTCGGACGAGCCGTCGTAGTTGGGCTGGAAGTCCACCGTGCCGAGGTCGATCTCGTCGAGCAGCAGCCTGGCGATCGGGGTCAGGCGCGCTTCCGTGTACCGCATCGCGGCCGCGCCGTCGCCGTCGCGCGAGCCGAAGTTGCCTTGGCCGTCGATCAGCGGGTAGCGCAGCGAGAAGTCCTGCGCCATGCGCACCAGCGCGTCGTACACGGACTGGTCGCCGTGCGGGTGCAATTTACCGAGCACGTCGCCGACCACGGTGGCCGACTTGCGCGGCTTGGCCGTGGCGTTCAGCCCCAGTTCGTTCATCGAGTACAGGATGCGGCGCTGCACGGGCTTCTGGCCGTCGCACACGTCGGGCAGGGCGCGGCCCTTGACGACGGAGATGGCGTAATCGAGGTAGGCCCGCTCGGCGAAGGTGGACAGGGTCAGCGTTTCGCCGCCGTCGGTGGGGCCGCCGGGCGTGCCCGCCTCGTCCGGTTCCGGCAGGGGTTCGTCAAAGAGATTAGCTTGAGTCATGGTCTAGTCGTTGTGTATTCGGGGGATCAGATGTCGGCTTCGGCTTCGTTGCCGTGTTCCTCGATCCAGGCGCGGCGGGCGGCCGCCTCGCCTTTCCCCATCAGCATGTTGAAGCGGGCGGCCGATTCCGTGTGCGCGTATTCGCCCAGCGCCACCGGCAGCAATCGCCGCGTGTCCGGGTTCATGGTGGTTTCCCACAGCTGTTCGGCGTTCATCTCGCCCAGGCCCTTGAAGCGGGAGATGGCCCAGGCGCCGTCCTTCACGCCGTCCTTGCGCAGCTTGTCCTCGATGGCCACCAGTTCGCCGTCGTCGAGCGCGTACAGCTTCTGGATCGGCTTCTTGCCGCGCGCCGGCGCGTCCACCCGGTAAAGCGGCGGGCGGGCGATGCAGATGTGGCCCTTGGCGATCAGCGCCGGGAAGTGGCGGAAGAACAGCGTGAGCAGCAGCACCTGGATGTGCGAGCCGTCCACGTCCGCATCGGACAGGATGCAGATCTTCCCGTAGCGCAGGCCGGACAGGTCGGGCGTGTCGCCGACCGTGTGCGGATCGACGCCGATGGCCACGGCGATGTCGTGGATCTCGTTGTTGGCGAACAGGCGGTCCTTGTCCGTCTCCCACGAGTTGAGCACCTTGCCGCGCAGCGGCAGGATGGCCTGGAATTCCTTGTCGCGGCCCATCTTGGCCGAGCCGCCGGCCGAGTCGCCCTCGACCAGGAACAGTTCATTGCGCTGCACGTCCGACGATTCGCAGTCGGTCAGCTTGCCCGGCAAAACGGCCACGCCGGACGATTTTTTCTTCTCCACCTTCTGCAGCGAGCGCAGACGCGACTGGGCCTGTTTGATCACCAGTTCGGCCAGCTTCTTGCCGTATTCGACGTGCTGGTTCAGCCACAGTTCCAGCGGCGGCTTGGCGAAGGTCGACACCAGGCGCACCGCGTCGCGCGAGTTCAGGCGCTCCTTGATCTGGCCCTGGAACTGCGGGTCCAGCACCTTGGCCGACAGCACGAACGAGACGCGCGCGAACACGTCCTCGGGCAGCAGCTTGACGCCCTTGGGCAGCAGCGAGTGCATCTCGACGAAGTTCTTGACGGCGCCGAACAAGCCTTCGCGCAGGCCCGATTCGTGGGTGCCGCCGTTCGGGGTGGGGATCAGGTTCACATACGATTCGCGCACCACGGCGCCTTCCTCGGTCCACGCCACCACCCAGGCCGCGCCCTCGCCCTCGGCGAAGCCCTCCGCGTCCGGGCCGGCGAACTGCGCGCCCTCGAACAGGGGGATCACGGTCTCGCCGTTCGAGCACTGGGCCAGGGCTTCGGTCAGGTAGCCGCGCAAGCCCTCGTTGTACTGCCAGGTCTGGGTGTCGCCGGTCTTGGCGTTGGTGAGCGTGACGGACACGCCCGGCAGCAGCACGGCCTTGGAGCGCAGCAGCCGTTGCAGCTCGACCTGCGAGATCAGCGGCGAATCGAAGTATTTGGGGTCGGGCCAGGCCGTGACGCGGGTGCCGGACTTCTTGCCGTCGCGCGGCGCGGGCGCCGACGACAGCGGTTCGACCACGTCGCCGTGCTCGAAGGCCAGCTTGTGCAGGCCGCTGCCGTCCGGCTCCTTGCGCCACACCATGATCTCGAGCCGCTTCGACAGCGCGTTGGTGACCGACACGCCGACCCCGTGCAGGCCGCCCGAGAAGGCGTAGGCGCCGCCCGAGCCCTTGTCGAACTTGCCGCCCGCGTGCAGGCGCGTGAACACGATCTCCACGGTCGGCACGCCTTCCTCCGGGTGCAGGCCGACCGGGATGCCGCGGCCGTCGTCCTCCACGGTGATGCTGCCGTCCGCGTTCTGCGTCACGACGATGTTCTTGCAATGGCCGCCGAGCGCCTCATCGGAGGCGTTGTCGATCACCTCCTGGATGATGTGCAGCGGATTCTCGGTGCGGGTGTACATGCCCGGGCGTTGCTTGACGGGCTCCAGTCCCTTGAGGACGCGGATGGATGATTCGCTGTAGTCGGATGCGGGTTTTTTAGTGGCCATACGTGGTCAGGCTTGTCAATTCGATACTGGGTTTATGTACAGGTTTAAGCAAACGCCTGCGTATTCTATCCTCAACGGGCCGCCATGGTGGCATTCGCGCGGCCGGGATGGGGCACAAATTGTGGTTAAATGGGGAAAACAGCAGGTTCAGACATGGTTATGCCCAACACGCCGATCCCGACTCCGATGCCCACCGGGCGTTTTCCGTTCGCCGTGCGCCTGCTCGGCTTCGCGCCGGACGAGGCGCAAACCTTGGCGGCCCAGCTGGCGGGCGCGCCCGCGCCGGGGCCGGCGTATTTTTGCCTGTCCGAACACAGTTTGCAAGAGCCGGACCTGCTGATCGCCAACGGCGACGACCTCAAGGCGCTGGCCGCGCTGTCGGCGCTGGCGGCCGGCGCCATCCGCCCGGCCCTGATCCTGGGCACGCCCGCGCTGGCCCTGCCTTACGCCACCCTGGAACGTCCGCTCGACTGGGACGCCGTGTACGCGGAACTGGCGCAACTGGTCGCGCGCCGGGCCGACGCCCTCGCCAAGCTGACTGCGGCCGGCATGCCGCCGCTGCCCGAACGGCGCCGGCGCGAACGGCTGGACCTGGACCTGACCGACCCGGCCGACTACGCGGCCATGCGGCGCCAGCCCGCGCGCGGCACGGTGCTGGTGGTGGACCACAACGCCACCTTCGCCACCCATCTGGGCAGGCTGCTGCAGCCGCTGGGGATACCCGTCGAGTGGGCCGGCAGCGAGACGGAGGCCGTGCTCACCTGCGGCGCGCGGGCCGTGTCCGTGGCGCTGATCCACACGGCCATGCACCTCGATCCGTATCTGCTGTGCGCCGAGCTGCGGGCCAGCGGCGGCCCGTTGCAGCCGGCCGTGGTGCTGCTGGTGGCGCCGCCGTTCGTGTACGACGCGCGCAAGGGCAGCGCCGCCGGCGCGGAAGGCATCCTCGACCTGCCGGTGGCGGACCCGCTGCTGCGCGCGGCCATCAAGAAGCTGATGGGCATGGCCTGACACGGCCCGCCCGCGTGCGCGTTTTGCGCAACTAAATGGTTGCATTTCTCCGTTGCGTGTCCTATCCTGATCTTGCAACCAGATGGTTGCCTATCAACCGCAGACGAATGGAAAGGAGAACCGCAGCATGACTACCGCATCGGAAACCGACCGTATCGAACGCAGCATCCTCATCAACGCCAGCCGCGCCAGCGTGTGGCGCGCCCTGTCCGAGGCCGAGCAATTCGGCGTCTGGTTCGGCGCCGACATGAAGGGCCAGCGCTTCCAGCCCGGCCAGCGCGCGCGCGGACGGATGACCTCGGAAGGGATGGAGCACATCTTCCTCGACGTGGTGCTCGACCGCATCGAACCGCAGGACTTGTTGTCATTCCACTGGCATCCGTACCCGATGGACCAGACCATCGATTACACGCAGGAGCAGCCCACGCTGGTGACGTTCACGCTCAAGGACGCGCCGGGCAATGGCATCTTGCTGACGGTGGTGGAAACGGGCTTCGACCAGATCCCGCAGCACCGGCGCCGCAAGGCGTTCGAGATGCACTCGGAGGGCTGGGTGTACCAGCTCAAGAACGTGGAACGCTATGTCAGCCAATAGTGCGCAAAGGTCGCAACAGGGCGGCACGGCCGGCGCGGGTGGGGCGGCGGCTTCGTCGGACCCATCGCTGGCCCATGTGTTCGCGGCCCTCGGCGATCCCACCCGTTTGAAACTGGTGTCCGCGCTCAGCGCCGGCGGCGCCCTGTCGATCGCCCAGCTGACCCAGGGCACCGACATCAGCCGCCAGGGCGTGACCAAGCATCTCAACGTGCTGGCCGAGGCGGGCGTCGTGCGCGACGTCCGGCTCGGCCGCGAGCGCTTGTGGCAGCTGGAGTCGGCCAGCATCAACGACGCCCGGCGCGCGCTGGACGCCATCGGCCGCGAATGGGAACAAGCGCTGTCGCGCCTCAAGCGCTTCGTCGAGAAGGACGACTGATCGTGGCGGTATATCAAGGGTGACTCTGGCCACTGCGGCGCCCCCGCCGTAGATACCTACCTCGTCGTCTATTTTTCGGGAGGTGCTCTAAGACGGCTAAAGCGGGCTACTCAAGTCTAATTTCGAGGAGATTGAGCTAATCAACTCTATTGCAGTCTAATTATCAGGAACTAGTCCCAAGAATTAGACCACTTTAGAGCGGAGAGCAAGTTCCTATCGCTACTTTTAGAGCGAATTAGAGCCGGTTTGGAGCGTTCCAGAGTGTTCTAGCGCGTTCTAGACCAAATTAGCCTGATGTAGAGCTTTTAGACCGGGGGGGCACCATGAGCTACTCTATCCCCGTCCACTTGCCGCACGACGCGTTCCAAACGCTCACGGCATACACGGGCGAGCCTTGATTTTTTTACGGCTTGTTTACACCCGCTCCCCGAGTCTTTACACCACTTTTAGATCGGTCCCGATAACCTGCTCACTGTCAAAACAAGACTCGTGAGGGGCGAAATGGATATGGTTTTTGTTGGTGCGATCGTGGCCTTCCTGGCCGTGACGGTGGCCTTTGCCGCCGGCTGCGACAAGCTGGGAGGCCAACAATGAACACCTTTTATGTGATCGGAGCGCTGGCCTCGGCCGGTCTGCTGGTTTATCTGGTGCTGGCGCTGTTGAAAGCGGAGGACCTGTGATGACCATGCAATCGTTACTGTTGCTGGCGCTGTTCCTCGTCGTGCTGCTGGCGCTGGCCTACCCGTTGGGCATCGTGCTGGCGCGCGTGGGCGAGGGTGCCCCCGTCCCCGGCCTGGGCTGGCTGGGGAAGGTGGAACAACTGCTGTACCGCGCCGCCGGCATCGTGGACCGGAACCGCAGCGACGGCAGGGTCGAAGGCCAGGGCTGGAAAGCCTACGCCGTGGCCCTGCTGACGTTCAATGCGCTGGGCGCGCTGGCCGTGTACGGCCTGCAGCGCGTGCAGCAATGGCTGCCCCTGAATCCGCAGGCCATGGCCAATGTCAGCCCCGACTCGGCCTTCAACACGGCCGTCAGCTTCGTCTCCAACACCAACTGGCAAGGCTATGGCGGCGAACAGGCCATGAGCTACCTGACCCAGATGCTGGCGCTGGCGGGTCAGAACTTCTTCTCGGCCGCCACCGGCATCGCCGTCGCGTTCGCGCTGATCCGCGGCTTCTCGTCGCGCTCGGCCAAATCGATCGGCAACTTCTGGGCCGACATCACCCGCTCCACGCTGTACGTGCTGCTGCCGCTGTCGCTGGTGTTCGCCGTGTTCCTGGTGGGGCAGGGCGCGATCCAGAACTTCTCGGCCTACAAGGAAGTGACCTTGCTCGACCCCGTCACCTACACCCAGCCGAAAGCGGGCGCCGACGGCCAGCCGCTGAAGGACGCCAACGGCGAACCGCTCACGGAGACGCTGACGACCACCACCCAGACCATCGCCATGGGCCCGGTCGCGTCGCAGGAGGCGATCAAGATGCTGGGCACCAACGGCGGCGGTTTCTTCAACGCCAATTCCTCCCATCCATACGAGAACCCTACGCCGCTGAGCAACTTCTTCCAGATGATCGCCATCTTCCTCATCCCGGCCGGCCTGTGCTTCGCGTTCGGCCGCATGGTGGGCGATGAGCGCCAGGGCTGGGGCGTGCTGGCCGCGATGACGCTGCTGTTCGTCGTCTGCGCGGTGGCCGTGATGGGCGCCGAACAGCAAGCCCACCCCGCGCTGCAGGCGCTGGGCGTGGACCAGCAGATGAGCGCCCTGCAGGCCGGCGGCAACATGGAAGGCAAGGAGACCCGCTTCGGCATCAGCGCCTCGACCCTGTTCGCCGCCGTCACCACGGCCGCCTCGTGCGGCGCCGTCAATTCCATGCACGACTCGTTCATGCCCCTGGGCGGCATGGTGCCCATGCTGCTGATCCAGTTCGGCGAAGTGATCTTCGGCGGCGTGGGCTCGGGCCTGTACGGCATGCTGATCTTCGCCATCCTGGCCGTGTTCATCGCCGGCCTGATGATAGGCCGCACCCCGGAATACCTGGGCAAGAAGATCCAGTCGTACGAGATGAAGATGACCTCGATCGCCATCCTCGTCACGCCCACGCTGGTGCTGGCCGGCACCGCCATCGCCGTGCTGACGGCGGCCGGCAAGGCCGGCATCGCCAACCCTGGCGCGCACGGCTTCTCGGAGATCCTGTACGCGTTCAGCTCGGCCGCCAACAACAACGGCAGCGCGTTCGCCGGCCTGTCCGCCAACACACCGTTCTACAACACCATGCTGGCCATCGCCATGTGGTTCGGCCGCTTCGCCATGATCGTGCCGATCCTGGCCGTGGCCGGTTCGCTGGCCGGCAAGAAGCGGCTCGAGGCCAACGCCGGCACCATGCCCACCCACGGCCCCATCTTCATCGGCCTGCTGGTGAGCGTGGTGGTGCTGGTCGGCGTGCTCAATTACGTTCCGGCGCTGGCGCTCGGCCCCGTGGTCGAACACCTGCAGCTGTTCGCCCGTTAATCTCAGGAGCTCAAGATGTCACACACGCAAACATCTCAACAAGGGATGACGCTCTTTACCAATCCGCCCGCGAAGAAGATCAAGCTGCTCGATGCCGCGCTGGCGGTGCCGGCCATCGTGGACGCGTTCAGGAAGCTGAGCCCGCGCACCCAGCTGCGCAGCCCCGTGATGTTCGTTGTCTACGTGGGCAGCATCATCACCACGCTGCTGTATGTGCAGTCGCTGGTGGGGCAGGGCGAGGCGCCGTCCGGCTTCATCCTGGCGACCTCCGTCTGGCTGTGGTTCACCGTGCTGTTCGCGAACTTCGCCGAAGCGCTGGCCGAGGGCCGCAGCAAGGCGCAGGCGGCCTCGCTGCGCAGCCTGAAGCAGACCGTCACGGCCAAGAAGCTGGCCAGCCCCAAGCACGGCACCACCTGGCTGCCGCAGTCGGCCACCGAGCTGCGCAAGGGCCACTACATCCTGGTCGAGGCGGGCGACGTGATCCCCATCGACGGCGAGGTGATCGAAGGCGTGGCTTCGGTCGACGAGAGCGCCATCACGGGCGAATCGGCGCCGGTGATCCGCGAATCGGGCGGCGACTTCTCGTCCGTCACGGGCGGCACCCGCGTGTTGTCGGACTGGCTGGTGGTGAAGGTGACGGCCAATCCCGGCGAGACCTTCCTCGACCGCATGATCTCCATGGTGGAAGGCGCCAAGCGCCAGAAGACCCCCAACGAGATCGCGCTGACCATCCTGCTGGTGGCGCTCACCATCGTTTTCCTGGTGGTGACGGTGACGCTGCTGCCGTTCTCGCTGTTCTCGGTGGCCGCGGCCAAGGCGCTGGGCATCGCCAGCAGCCCGATCTCCATCACGGTGCTGATCGCGCTGCTGGTGTGTCTGATCCCGACCACCATCGGCGGCCTGTTGTCGGCCATCGGCGTGGCCGGCATGAGCCGCATGATGCAGGCCAACGTGATCGCCACCTCGGGCCGCGCGGTGGAGGCGGCCGGCGACGTGGACGTGCTGCTGCTCGATAAGACCGGCACCATCACGCTGGGCAACCGCCAGGCGTCGGCCTTCTTCCCCGCGCCGGGCGTGACGGAGCAGCAGCTGGCCGACGTGGCGCAACTGGCCTCGCTGGCCGACGAGACGCCGGAAGGGCGCAGCATCGTGGTGCTGGCCAAGCAGCGCTTCAACATCCGCGAGCGCGAAATGGGCGCGCTGCACGCCACCTTCGTGCCGTTCTCCGCCAACACCCGCATGAGCGGCGTGGACATCGGCGAGCGCGCCGTGCGCAAGGGCGCGGCCGACACGGTCAGGAAGCACGTCGAGGCGCTGGGCATGCCCTATCCGCCCGAGGTGACGCGCGCGGTGGACGACGTCTCGCGACGCGGCAGCACGCCGCTGGTGGTGGTGGACGGCGGCCGCGTGATGGGCGTGGTCGAGCTCAAGGACATCGTCAAGGGCGGCATCAAGGAGCGCTTCGCGGAACTGCGCCGCATGGGCATCAAGACCGTGATGATCACGGGCGACAACCGGCTGACGGCGGCCGCCATCGCCGCCGAGGCGGGGGTGGACGACTTCCTGGCCGAGGCCACGCCCGAGGACAAGCTGAAACTGATCCGCAGCTACCAGGCCGAAGGCCGGCTGGTGGCCATGACGGGCGACGGCACCAACGACGCGCCGGCGCTGGCCCAGGCCGACGTGGCCGTGGCCATGAACTCGGGCACCCAGGCCGCCAAGGAGGCGGGCAACATGGTGGACCTCGATTCCAACCCCACCAAGCTGCTCGAGATCGTGGAGATCGGCAAGCAGATGCTGATGACGCGCGGCTCGCTGACCACCTTCTCGATCGCCAACGACATCGCCAAGTACTTCGCCATCATCCCGGCCGCGTTCGTGGGCACCTATCCAGCCCTGAAGGCGCTGGATGTGATGCACCTGGCCAGCCCCGCCTCGGCCATCATGTCGGCCGTGATCTTCAACGCGCTCATCATCGTGTTCCTGATCCCGCTGGCGCTCAGGGGCGTGCGCTACCGCGCCATCGGCGCCGCCGCCCTGCTGCGCCGGAACATCTGGATCTACGGCGTGGGCGGCGTCGTCCTGCCGTTCGCCGGCATCAAGCTGATCGACGTGGTGCTGGCCATGTTCCACCTCGTCTAACCGTCCGCCCCGTCCCGCGCGCGCGGGACGGGGCATGCCCATACACACTCTGGAGTCATCATGTCTTCCACCATCCGTCCCGCCGTCGTCCTGTTCGGCGCCCTGACCATTATCTGCGGCGTGCTCTATCCGCTGGCCGTGACCGGCGTGGGCGCCGCCGCCTTCCCGGCCCAGGCCGGCGGCAGCATCGTCGAAGCCGGCGGCAAGCCGGTCGGCTCCGAATTGATCGGCCAGGCCTTCTCGTCGCCCAAATACTTCTGGGGCCGCCCATCCGCCACCAGTCCCATGCCCAACAACGGCACCGGTTCCGGCGGCTCCAACCTGGGTCCCAACAACCCGGCCCAGGTGGACGCCGTCAAGGGCCGCATCGC
This sequence comes from Rugamonas sp. GW822-FHT03B10, assembly GCF_058801745.1. Taxonomy (NCBI): domain Bacteria; kingdom Pseudomonadati; phylum Pseudomonadota; class Betaproteobacteria; order Burkholderiales; family Oxalobacteraceae; genus Rugamonas; species Rugamonas sp. GW822-FHT03B10. The sequence goes on from NZ_JBXANP010000002.1 coordinate 99,247, forward strand.
CGCCTTGCGCGCTGCCGGTCCCGGCAACCCGCTGCCGATCCCGGTCGACCTGGTGACGGCCTCCGGCAGCGGCCTCGATCCCGAGATCAGCCTGGCCGCCGCCCAGTACCAGGCGCGCCGCGTGGCGGCGGCCCGCCGGCTCGATCCGGCCCGCGTGTTCGCGCTGATCGCGGACCACCGCCAGAGCCAGCATCTGGGCTTTTTCGGTGAAGCGCGCGTCAACGTGCTGGCGCTGAATCTGGCGCTGGACGCGGAATCGCGACAGAAGCGTTAAACTGGCCGTTGCTGGCCATGACAACAGGACGCCATGTTCCCCAACGATAGCGAACGACCCGACCCGGACGCCTTGCTGGCGCAAGTGCAAGCGCAGGAACGCAAGGCGGCGCGGGGCAAGCTGCGCATCTATTTCGGCGCTTCGGCCGGCGTGGGCAAGACCTACGCCATGCTGGCGGCCGCCCGCAAGCTGCGGGCCGACGGCCAGCCGGTGCTGGTGGGCGTGATCGAGACCCATGGCCGCAGCGAGACGGCCGCCATGCTCGAGGGGCTGGACGTGCTGCCGCTGCGCCAGATCGCCTATCGCGGCAAACAGCTGGCTGAATTCGACATCGACACGGCGCTGGCGCGCCGCCCGCCGCTGATCCTGATCGACGAGCTGGCCCACGCCAACGCGCCCGGCTCGCGCCATCCCAAGCGTTGGCAGGACGTGGAGGAATTGCTGGACGCGGGCATCGACGTGCTCACCACCGTCAACGTCCAGCACCTCGAAAGCCTGAACGACGTGGTGGGCGGCATCACCGGCATCCGTGTGGCCGAGACCCTGCCCGACACCGTGTTCGACGAGGCCGACGAGGTGGTGCTGGTCGACTTGCCGGCCGATGAACTGCTGGCCCGCCTCAAGGGCGGCAAGGTGTACCAGCAACAGCAGGCCGAGCGCGCGTCGCGGAATTTTTTCCGCAAGGGGAATCTGATCGCGCTGCGCGAGCTGGCGCTGCGCCGCACGGCCGACCGTATCGAGGACGACGTGCGCGCCTACCGGGTCGAGCAGGCTATCGGCGACATCTGGAAGACCGGCGCCACGCTGCTGGCCTGCGTGGGGCCGCATCCCGGCGCCGAGCACACGGTGCGCAGCACGGCGCGCCTGGCCAGCCAGCTCGGGTCGGCCTGGCACGCCGTCTATGTGGAGACGCCGGCCCTGCAACGGCTGCCGGCCGCCCGGCGCGAATCCATCCTGAACACGCTCAAATTGGCCGAGAGCCTGGGCGCCACCACGGCCGTGCTGTCGGACCGGGACGTGGCCGTGGCCATCGCCGACTACGCGCGCGGCCACAACCTGTCCAAGATCGTCATGGCGCGCGCCCGGCGGAGGCGCCGTCCGTGGCACCGTTCGCAACTGCGCCGCGTGGCCGAGTACGCGCCCGAGATCGACCTGATCGAGGTGGCCGCCCAGCAGCGGGACGGGCCGGACGGGCAGGGCGCGTCCGCGCGCGCGCGGGCCGAGCCGGACGGCGACCTGGAACCGGACGAGGGCAGGCGCCTGGCCCCTTACGTGTGGGCCGGCGCCGCCAGCCTGGCAACGGCGCTGGCGGCCACGCCCATGCTGGCCTACCTGGACCTGGCCAACATCGTCATGCTGTTCCTGCTGGCCGTGCTGCTGGTGGCCGTGCGCCTCGGGCGCGGCCCGTCCGTGGTGGCCACCTGCGTCAGCGTGGCGTGCTTCGACTTCTTCTTCGTGCCGCCCCGTTTCACGTTCGCCATCTCCGACCTGCAATACCTGGTCACGTTCGCCGTCATGCTGGCCGTGGGCGTGATCACCGGCCATCTGACGGCCGGCCTGCGCTTCCAGGCCCACGTGGCCTCGCGCCGCGAGGCCCGCTCGCGCGCGCTGTACGAGTACGCGCGCGCGCTGTCCGGCGCGCTGCAGACGGAGCAGATCTTCGAGATCACCCAGCGTTTCATCCAGGGCGCGTTCCGGGCCCGCGCCACGCTGCTGGTGCCCGACGCGGACGGCCGCCTCAAGCTGCCGCCGCAGGACCCGTCCGACGCCGCCGCCATGGCCCACATGGCCGTGTTCGACCGGGGTATCGCCCAGTGGGCGTTCGACCATGCCGAATGCGCGGGCCTGGGCACGGACACGCTGCCGGCCAGCCGCATCTTCTACCTGCCGCTGGTGGCGCCCATGCGCACCCGCGGCGTGCTGGCGATCCAGCCCGAGCACCGGCGCTGGATCATGGTCCCGGAGCAGCGCCAGCACCTCGACACCTTCGCCACCCTGGCCGCCATCGCGCTCGAACGCGTGCACTACATCGAGGTGGCGCAGGACGCGCTGGTGAACATGGAATCGGAACGGCTGCGCAATTCGCTGCTGGCGGCCCTGTCGCATGATCTGCGCACGCCGCTCACGTCGCTGGTGGGCATGTCCGAATCGCTGGCCGCGTCGCGCCCGCCGCTGGCGCCGTCCCAGCTGGCGCAGGCCAACGCGCTGCACGACGAGGCCAGGCGCATGGGCGCCCTGGTCACCAACCTGCTCGACATGGCCCGCATCCAGAGCGGCGAGGTGACCTTCAACCTGCAGTGGCAGCCGCTGGAGGAGGTGGTGGGCAGCGCGCTGCGCGCCAGCGGCCCGCAACTGGCGGCGCACGTGGTGGCCACCCGGCTGGCGCCGGACCTGCCGCTGCTGCGTTTCGACGCCGTGCTGATCGAACGGGTGCTGTGCAACCTGCTGGAGAACGCCGCCAAATACACGCCGCCGGGCAGCCACGTGGCGGTGGCCGCCGAGCCGCGCGGCGCGTGGGTCGACGTCATGGTCTATGATGACGGCCCCGGCCTGCCGCACGGGCGCGAGGAGGCCATCTTCGAGAAATTCACGCGCGGCGAACGCGAGTCGGCCAAGCCGGGCGTGGGACTGGGGCTGGCCATCTGCCGCGCCATCGTCGAGGCCCATGGCGGCAGGATCGACGCCGCGCCATCGCCGGCCGGCGGCGCCGCCTTCGTGTTCTCGCTGCCGGTGGGCAGTCCGCCGCCACCGCCGGAGCCGGAGCCGGAACCCGAACGACAAGGACGCACCGATGAATGAGACCATGCCGACCGCGCTGCTGATCGAGGATGAGCCGCAGATCCGCCGCTTCGTGCGCGGCGCGCTGGAGGACGAGGGCTGGCACGTGCACGAGGCGGCCACGCTGCAGCGCGGCCTGATCGACGCCGGCACCCGCAAGCCCGACCTGGTGGTGCTGGACCTGGGCCTGCCCGACGGTGACGGCGTGGAACTGATCGCCGACCTGCGCAAATGGTCGGCCGTGCCCGTGATTGTGCTGTCGGCCCGCGCCAACGAGGCCGACAAGATCCGCGCGCTCGACGCCGGCGCTGACGATTACCTGACCAAGCCGTTCGGCATGGGGGAACTGCTGGCGCGGGTGCGCGCCACGCTGCGCCGCCAGCGCCAGCCCGCCGGCGGCGGCGATGTGGTGCGCTTTGGCGCCGTGGAGGTGGACCTGCCGAACCGGCGCGTCACGCGCGCCGGCCAGAACGTGCATCTGACGCCGACCGAATACCGGCTGCTGGCCGTGCTGGTGGCCAACGCGGGACGGGTGATGACCAACCCCCAGCTGCTGCGCGCCGTGTGGGGGCCGTCGCAGGCCGAGAACGGCCACTACCTGCGCATCTACATGGGCCACCTGCGCCACAAGCTGGAGGACGATCCCACCCAGCCCCGCCACCTGCTGACGGAAACGGCCGTCGGCTACCGCCTGCAGCTACCGGCCTGACGGGCGGGGGCGCGCCCCATCCGCCTCATTTGCTCAGCGTGCGCATGGCCCGCTCCAGCCCCTCGATGGTGAGCGGGAACATGCGGTTGTTCATCAGCTGGCGGATGATGGAGACGGACTGGCGGTACTGCCAGATGCCCTCCGGCTCCGGGTTCAGCCACACGAACTTGGGGAAGGCGTTGGTGAAGCGGGCCAGCCATTCCGAGCCCGCCTCCTCGTTGTTGTACTCGACCGAGCCGCCCGGCTGCAGGATCTCGTAGGGACTCATGGTGGCGTCGCCGACGAAAATGAGCTTGGTGTCGGGCGGGTACTTGCGCAGCACGTCCCAGGTGGCGAAGCGTTCCGCGTGGCGACGCCGGTTGTTCTTCCACAGGTGGTCGTACACGCAGTTGTGGAAGTAGAAGAACTCCATGTTCTTGAACTCCGTCTTCGAGGCCGAGAACAATTCCTCGGTGCGCTCGATGTGGTCGTCCATGGTGCCGCCCACGTCGAACAGCATCAGTACCTTGACCTTGTTCTTGCGCTCGGGGCGCATCTTGATGTCGAGGTAGCCGGCGTTGCTGGCCGTGGCGCGGATGGTGGCGTCGAGCGCCAACTCCTCCTCGGCCCCCTCGCGCGCGAACTTGCGCAGCCGGCGCAGCGCCACCTTGATGTTGCGCGTGCCCAGTTCGCGTTCGCCGTCGTAGTCCTTGTAGGCGCGCGCCTCCCACACCTTGACGGCCGTGCGGTTGCCGCCCTTGCCGCCGATGCGCACCCCTTCCGGGTTGGTGCCGCCGTGGCCGAACGGCGAGGTGCCGCCCGTGCCTATCCACTTGCTGCCGCCCTCGTGGCGCTCCTTCTGTTCCTTGAGCAGTTCCTGGAGCCGGTCCATCAGCTTGTCGTAGCCGAATTTCTCGAGCTGGGCGATCTGCTCGTCGGTCAGCTCGCGCTTCATGCGCTGCACCAGCCAGTCGAGCGGGATGGCGCTGTTGGTCTCGAAGGCGCCGTGGATGCCCTTGAAGTACTGGCCGAATGCGCGGTCGAACTTGTCGAAGTGGGCCTCGTCCTTGACCAGCGTCAGGCGCGACAGGTAGTAGAAGTCGTCCATCGACGGCGCGATGACGTTCTTCTGCATCGCTTCGAGCAGGGTCAGGAACTCCTTGATCGTGACGGGGATCCTGGCGTCCTTGAGGGTGAAGAAGAAATCGATCAGCATGATGGTCAGCGTCCCCCCTGGTGCAGCTTGTACTGCAGGTGGGCTTTGATCTCGGGCCACTCGCCGCGCACGATGCTGTACATGACGGTGTCGCGCACGGTGCCGTCGCGGCGCAGCGCGTGGTGGCGCAGCACGCCGTCGCGCTTGGCGCCGAGCCGTTCGATGGCGCGTTGCGACGTGTGGTTGAAGTTGTCGGTGCGCAGGCCGACCACGGCGCAGCCCAGCGCGTCGAACGCGTGGCCGAGCAGCAGCAGCTTGCAGGTGGTGTTGACGTGGCTGCGCTGGCGGCTGCGCGCGTACCACGTGTAGCCGATCTCGGCGCGGTCCAGTTCCGGCACGATGTCGTGGAAGCTGGTGCTGCCCATCACGGCGCCGCTGGCCGCGTCGATCACGGCGAAGGCGAACCGCGACGGGCGCATGGCGATGGCCTTGTCGATATAGGCGTCCGTCTCCTCCGGCGCCGGCACCGAGGTGATGCGCAGCTGCCACAGTTCGCCGTCGGCGGCGGCCGCGCGCAGGCCGTCGGCGTGGTGCGGCGCCAGCGGTTCCAGCCGCACGCCGTTCCCTTCCAGCGTGACGGGGGTGAACGATTGCAGGGCGGCGTTCATCAGCGGTTGGTCCGGGCCATGTACACCAGGCGCTCGAACAGGTGGATGTCCTGTTCGTTCTTGAGCAGGGCGCCGTGCAGCGGCGGCACGATGGCCTTGGCGTCCTGGCTGCGCAGGGCCTCGGCCGGGATGTCCTCGGCCATGAGCAGCTTGAGCCAGTCGAGGAATTCGGAGGTGGACGGCTTCTTCTTCAGGCCCTGCACGTCGCGCACCTCGTAGAACGTCTGCAGGGCCTGGGCCAGCAGCTCGCGCTTGAGGTTCGGGTAGTGCACGGCCACGATCTGCTCCATCGTGTCGCGGTCGGGGAATTTGATGTAGTGGAAGAAGCAGCGGCGCAGGAAGGCGTCCGGCAATTCCTTCTCGTTGTTGGAGGTGATGATGACCAGCGGGCGGTGCCTGGCCTGCACCATTTCGCGCGTCTCGTACACGTAGAACTCCATGCGGTCCAGTTCGCGCAGCAGGTCGTTGGGGAATTCGATGTCGGCCTTGTCGATCTCGTCGATCAGCAGCACCACCGGCTCGGGCGCCGTGAAGGCCTGCCACAGCACGCCCTTGACGATGTAGTTGTGGATGTCGCGCACGCGCTCGTCGCCCAGCTGCGAATCGCGCAGGCGCGACACGGCGTCGTACTCGTACAGGCCCTGCTGGGCCTTGGTGGTCGATTTGATGTGCCACTGCATCAGCGGCATGTTGAGCGCGGCCGCCACCTCCTCGGCCAGCATGGTCTTGCCGGTGCCTGGCTCGCCCTTGATCAGCAGCGGACGCTGCAGCGTCAGCGCCGCGTTGACGGCCAGTTTCAGGTCGTTGGTGGCGACGTAGTTGTCGGAACCCTCGAAGCGCGGGGCGGGTGCTTGGTTGGCGTGCATGGGTGGCGGTCTCACTGTGGAAAGGGGGATCGATGCTGCGTGTCGCAGATGTTATCGTCGAAGTATAAGACAGTTCGCTAGAGGCCGCCCTCAAAGCGGGGTGGGAACAATGCGCCACGCCTAGCGAAGATCGGCCGGTTTGTCCATGATTCTAGATAGACTATGGAAACATTCTTGGGTTAGAATCGGCGATTGATAGCGCAAAAGTTAAGATTTGCGCTTGGGCTGTATCCGATTCCAACTGATCACAAAGCCACCACACCATGAAAAAAGTCTACGCACTTCTCGTGCTTGCAGGATTCGCCCATGCCGCCACCGCGGCCGACATCGTCGGGGACGCCAAGGCGGCGCCCGCCAAAATTGAAATGTGCATCGGCTGCCACGGCATCCCCGGTTACAAGGCGACCTTCCCGGAACTGTTTCAGGTGCCCATGATTGGTGGCCAGTCGGCCAAGTACATCGAGAACGCGCTCAAGGCCTACCAGAAGGGCGAGCGCAAGCATCCGTCCATGAAGGGCATCGCGACCAGCCTGTCGGAGCAGGACATCGCGGACGTGGCGGCATACTATTCCCAGCAAACGGCGAAATAAGGACTGAACCGATGAAAAAACTGATCACCGCGCTGGTCTGCTCCGCCGTCTCGCTGTCGGCCTTCGCCAGCGGCAACATCGAGGCCGGCAAGGCCCTGACGGAAAAATACAGCTGCTTCGCTTGCCACGGCAAGGATTTCAACACCCCGATCGACCCCAGCTATCCGAAGCTGGCCGGCCAGCACAAGGACTATCTGGAGCACGCGCTGACGGCCTACAAGCGCGGCGACGGCGCCAACGGCCGCAGCAACGCCATCATGGGCGGCCAGGTCAAGCCACTGAGCGACCAGGACATCAAGGACCTGGCCGCTTACCTGCACAGCCTGCCGGGCACGCTGTCCACGCCGCACCGCTAAGCCGGCCGTAAAAAACCGGGGTCAGGTCATACCATTCAGCAAGATGCGCGCATCTTGCCTGATGGTATGACCTGACCCCGGTTTTCATTTGAGGCGGCGCCGCACGCTTTCCACGTAGGCGTCGCCGTCCAGCGGCAGGCCGGAGCGCTGGGCCGTCCAGATCATCTCGCCCAGACATTCCATGATCTGGTGGTGCGCTTCGTGGGCCGAGTCCAGCCGCAGGGTGAGCGCCGTGGCGGCGTCGCGGATGCCGGGCGGCTGGTCGATCGAGATCTGCTCGTCGATCGACAGGTGCATAGCCAGGTGCAGGAAGGGGTTGGTCTGGCCGCTGTCGACGCTGAAGTCGCGCGCCAGCGCGCGCTCCACGTCGCTCAGGATGTCGTCGTACTCGGGGTGGTGGCGTATCCAGTCGGCCGCCATCGCTTCGATGGGACTGAGGATGTCGTTGGCGCGCTGCTTGCGGAACGTCTCGCAGAAGAAGCGGCGCACGTCGTCGGAGGAGGGATTGAACATGGATGGTATCGGTGGAACAGCCAGCCGCCATTGTACCCGCTGCGTGCTTTGTGCACGTTGGCGCGCCGCGCGCGCCACGGCGGACGTCCGGCCGGACCCGCCCCATGGTGTGAAGGCGCGGCCGCACAGAAAAACGGGCGGGACCGCTGTCTGGCCGTCCCGCCCGTTCAAACTGTTGCTGTTGTTTCAGCCGAGGGCGCTCAGCCGCCGGCCTTGACCACGTCCGCCGCCTCCTCGCGAACGGTTGGCGCCGCTGCGGCCGGCGCCGTCACCGCGGGCCGGGGAGGGCGCGATGGTCCGCGATCGGCCCCGCCAGCGGCCGGCTGCTGGCCCGCCTCCGGCTGCGGCGTGGCGGCGGCCGGTGCGCCTTCCGCGCAGGGCGCGGGCCCGGGCGTGGTCACGGCGCGCGGCGCGTGCGGCTGGCGCAGGTAGCGCGACGTGTGGCGGTGCTGGCCGTTGCCGTGCGCCGGCCAGGTCAGGAAGCGCGACAATTCCTGCAGCGCGCGCTGATACACGTCCCGCTTGAATTCGATCACGACATCCAGCGGCACCCAGTAGTCATGCCAGCGCCAGGCGTCGAACTCGGGGTGGTCGGTCAGGCGCAGGTTGACGTCGTTGTCGCGCGCGCACATGCGCAACAGGAACCAAATCTGCTTCTGACCCCGGTAGTGGCCGCGGATTTCCCGCTTGATGAAGTGGTCGGGCACCTCGTAGCGCAGCCAGTCGCGCGTGCGGCCGACGATCTTGACGTGCTCCTGCCTTAACCCGATCTCCTCTTCCAGCTCCCGGTACATCGCCTGTTCCGGCGTTTCCCCGTATTTGATGCCGCCTTGCGGAAATTGCCATGAGTGCTCGCGCACCCGCTTGCCCCACCACACCTCGTTATGGGCGTTCAGCAGGATGATGCCGACGTTGGGCCGAAACCCTTCACGATCGAGCATGTTGCACCTCAAACTTTCTGCGACTGCGCGTCCGGCTTACATTTTTGCCCACAAATTGGCGTGCCGGCACGGTTTTCGGGGTACGAAAACGTCCGCAACGCCATCAATTGAACGCATTTGTATAAAGTATGGACGCATCAGCCAGCTAATCCTTTAAAATTAGGTTGATTATAACCCTCTCTTTTTAAAAAGAATTCACCGTTATGCGCGCCTCCCGATTTTTTATTTCCACGCTTAAAGAAGCACCAGCCGATGCCGAAATCGTCAGCCACCAGTTGATGATGCGGGCCGGCATGATCAAACGCCTGGGCTCGGGTATCTACACCTACATGCCGATGGGCTTGCGCGTGATCCGCAAGGTCGAAGCCATCGTGCGCGAAGAGATGAACGCGGCGTCGGCCATCGAACTGCTGATGCCGCTCGTGCAGCCGGCCGAACTGTGGCAGGAGACGGGCCGCTGGGACAAGATGGGCCCGGAACTGATGCGCGTCAAGGACCGTCACGGCCGCGACTTCGCGATCCAGCCCACGTCCGAGGAGGTGATCACCGACGTTGTCCGTTCGGAAATCAAATCCTACCGCCAACTGCCGTTGAATTTTTACCACATCCAGACCAAGTTCCGCGACGAGCGCCGCCCCCGTTTCGGCCTGATGCGCGGCCGCGAGTTCACCATGAAGGACGCCTACTCGTTCGACCGCGACCTGGCCGGCATGCAGGCCTCGTACAAGGTCATGTATGACGCCTACACCCGCATCTTCAACCGCTTCGGCCTGAAGTTCCGCGCCGTGGCGGCCGACAACGGCGCCATCGGCGGCACCGGCTCGCACGAATTCCACGTCATCGCCAGCACCGGCGAGGACGCGCTGGTGTACTGCCCGACGTCCGACTACGCGGCCAACATGGAGGCGGCCGAGGCGCTGCCGCTGGCGGCCGCCCGCCCCGCCGCGACGGAGGCGCTGGTCAAGGCCGCCACCCCCAACGCCACCAAGTGCGAACAGGTGGCCGAGCTGCTGGGCCTGCCTTTGAGCCGCACCGTCAAGACCATCGCGCTGACGGTGGACCACGAGCAGGACGGCAAAGTCACCCAGCAATACTTCATGCTGCTGCTGCGCGGCGACCATGAGCTGAACGAGGTCAAGGTGGGCAAGGTGGCCGGCCTGGCCGCGCACCGCTTCTCGACCGAGGCCGAGATCCTGGCAGTGTACGGCTGCGTGCCCGGCTACCTGGGCCCGATCGGCACCAAGGCGCCCGTCACCGTGGTGGCCGACCGCACGGTGGCCAACATGGCCGACTTCGTGTGCGGCGCCAACGACGCCGGTTTCCACTACACCGGCGCCAACTGGGGCCGCGACGTGCTCGAAGCGCACTTGGTGGCCGACCTGCGCAACGTGGTCGAGGGCGACGCCTCGCCCGACGGCAAGGGCGTGCTGGCCATCGAGCGCGGCATCGAGGTGGGCCACGTGTTCCAGCTCGGCACGGCCTATTCGGAAAGCATGAAGGCCACCTTCCTCGACGAGAACGGCAAGCCGGCCCCGTTGCAGATGGGTTGCTACGGCATCGGCGTGACCCGCATCCTGGGCGCGGCCATCGAGCAGAACTTCGACGACAAGGGCATCATCTGGCCGACCTCGCTGGCCCCGTTCGAGCTGGTGCTGTGCCCGATGGGCATGGACCGCAGCGAGCTGGTCAAGGCGGAGACGGAGCAGCTGTACGCGCAGGCGCTGGCGGCCGGCATCGACGTCATCGTCGACGACCGCGGCCTGCGTCCGGGCGCCATGTTCGCCGACTGGGAACTGATCGGCGTGCCGCACCGCGTCGTGATCGGCGAGCGCGGCCTGAAGGAGGGCAACCTCGAATACCAGGGCCGCCGCGATACCGAGGCGACCGCCGTGCCGCTGGCCGAGATCGTCAACTTCGTCAAGGCCAAACTCGCCGCCTGACCGTGGACGCCCTGACCGCCCCCCGTCCAGCCGACGGCGCCGACCGGCGCCGCTGGTGGGCCCGGCCCCAGCGCTGGGCGATGGCGCTGGCGCTGGCCACGGGGGCGCTGCACGGCCCCAACGCCCACGCCGGCAGCCAGAAGGAGGAGGCGCTGGCCGATTCCGTGCGGCTGGCCTTGTCGAACGCCATCCTCGACAGCCGTCCGCCCAAACCCGCGTTCCGCAATCCCGGCGACCAGCAGCGCTACCAGGTGTGGCTGGCGCAGATGTCGGCCCGGCTGCAACGGCGCCTGCCGGACCAGCAGGTGCGCACGGAGTTCCTGGAGACGGCGTGGTACGAGGCGCACCGGGCCGGTCTCGACCCCGGCCTCGTGCTGGGCTTGATCCAGGTCGAGTCGGCCTACCGCAAGTACGCCGTGTCCATGGTGGGCGCGCGCGGCTACATGCAGGTGATGCCGTTCTGGACCAACGTGATCGGCGACCGCAACCGCAGCGCCCTGTTCAACATGCAGACCAATCTGCGCTACGGCTGCGCCATCCTGCGCATGTACCTGGACATGGAGGCCGGCAACCTGTATCTGGCGCTGGGCCGCTACAACGGCAGCCGCGGCCGCCCCGAATACCCGAACGCCGTGCTGTCGGCGTGGCAGAACTGGAAGTTCAAATCACCGTTGTGATGGCGCCGGCTGGAACTTGATCCCCCGCAGCAGCGTGCGCATCTTCGCCTCCAGCAGCACCGGGTCGTACACCGTGTAGCGCCAGTTGTTGGCGAAATCGACCAGGTGCACGATGGCGTCGGCCATCCGGCCTTCGTTGAGCAGCTTGGCCGCGTGGTTGGGGAAGTACTCGACCTCGTGGTGGACCAGGGGCGCGCCGGGCACTTCGGCCGCGGGGCCGGTCGTCGCGTCGTTGCCGATGAAGCGGCGGAACGCGGCCGTGAAGTCGCTGCCGAACCATTTGCCGTAGGCCACCCACTTGTTGGGGCGTGGATCGGCCTCAAACAGGTAGTAATCGCCGCTGCCGTCCTCCCGCATCAACGAAATATTGGCGAAGCCGTGCAGCCCGGCGCTGCGGCCCAGCCGCGTCAGCAGCGCGCCGATCACCGAATCGCGCGCCAGGTAGCGGCGCTTGGTGCTGGGGCCCAAATCGGGGTCCACATCGGCCGCGTTCACATATTCGAGCAGCTCGCCATCGCGGAACAGGGCTTCCGCGCCGACCAGGGTGCCGGCGATGAATTGCTGCGCCAGCAGCGGTTCGCTGAAATCGTGGGCGGCGACCAGTTGGCGCAGTTGCGCCTCGTCGCGCACCACCCACACGCCCGCGCCGCCGCTCGAATAGTCCTGTTTGAGCACCAGCGGCAAGCCCAGCGCCCGCAACGCGGCCGCCGCGTCGTCCGCCCGCGCCAGCACATGGAAGCGGGGCGCCGTGACGCCATGTTCGTCGCAATGGCGGGCCAGGCCCGTCTTGCCCAGCATGGCCTGGGCTTGCTCCTTGCGGATCGGCAGGAGGTGCCGCAGGCCGGGCAGCGGGCGGCGGTGGATGGCCCACAGGATGGGGTCGTCGCCGATGATGACCTGGCGGTAGCGTCCGCCGGCCGCCAGGCCCTCGAGCGCGGCCAGCAGGCTGTCCAGGGTCGGGCCGGAATCGAACCAGTGGTCGTGGAAACTGTTCTGGATGGCGGCGTTGTGGCTGGGGCACAGCACGTCGACCCGGCAGCCGGCCTGCCGCACCAGGTGGGGGATCTCGCACAGCGTGCTCCAGTTGAACGACACCAGCAGCACGGCGGGTGCGCCGGCAGGCAATGCCGGCAGCGCGGGCAACGCCGGCAGCGCCGACGGGACTTGCTGCGCCGGCCGCTGGCGCGGCGCGGGCGCCGGCGTGGCGGCCAGCGCCTGCAGCTCGGCCAGATTGTGCGCCGCGTGCAGCTGGGCATAGGCCATCGCCAGCGCGCCGCCATCGCGCAGCGCCGCCAGCTCGGCGCCCGGCAGGCGCTGCAGCGCCGCCTCGTCGATCTGGAACAGGCCCGCCGTGCGCTGCACGCCGTGCGGCGTGTCGACGCTGATCGGCCACGGCCGCAGCAGCCCCAGGCGATGCAAGGCCGCGCATGCGGCCCCGGCCAGGCGCAGGCCCTGTTCGTGCTGGCGCAAGCGCGCCAGCAGCGCCGCCAGCGGCGCCGCCGGCGCGCCTTGCGCGTCGAAGAAAGGCTGGCCGTCCAGGCCGTCCGCAATCAGGCCGCCGCTCTCATCGACGCACAGGATGCGCTCGGCCTTGCCGTTGTCGAGCAGGCGGAAAGGATGCAGCCGCAGCGCCTGCGGCAGGTAGCGCGCCGTCCAGCGCCCGTCCGGGGCCACGTAGGCATTGCGTTCATTCAGCAGGCCCAGCACGGCGACCGGCAGATGGCCGCCGTCCTGGGCGATGAAGGCCAGCGGCATGGCGCGGGCCGCTTCGGCCATTTCGTGGGCCGCCAGCGCGACGACGGGCAGGTGGGAGGCGAAGGCGTGACTGGCCGGGTGTTGCCAGCGCAGTGCGCCGTGCCGTTCGCGGGTGACCGCGTGGTACTGGATCGACATGGTAGGTGTTGCCGGGAAGAGGCGTGGCGGTGCGGCGTTCGCCGCATTCAAAAAAAAACCCCGGTCGCGCCGCGCCGGGGTGGGGCCAGGGGGCTGGCGTCGCCAGTGGGCTTATTTCAGGTGGTCGGAGATCAGTTTGGTCATCTCGAACATGGACACCTGGGCTTTGCCGCCGAACACCGCCTTCAGCTTGTCGTCGGCATTGATCATGCGGCGGTTGGCCGGGTCTTGCAGGTTCAGCTTCTTGATGTAATCCCACACTTTCTTGGTCACTTCGGTGCGCGGCAACGGGGCGGCGCCAACCACGGCGGCCAGCACGGCCGAAGGCGTCATGGCCTTCATGAAAGCGGCGTTCGGTTTGCGCGGAGCGGCCGGAGCGGCGGCTTTTTTGGCTGCGGGTGCTGCTTTTTTCACGGCGGCGGGCTTGGCGGCCGCCGCTTTCTTGACTGGTGCTGCTGCTGGGGTTTTTTTGGCTGTTGCCATCTTCTAGCCTCCTTAACGAACACATGGAAAATTGCGCAATTGATCGCACGGCTAATATTGGTGGGGATTTACCGGGGATGCAAGTGTTTTTCGCGTTTTTTCCCGGAAACACCACTTAAATCAGGGCGCCGGGCGGGCCACGCACCGTTCAGGGGCGCGGCGCCCCTGTCCCACACATGAAAACACCGCCTGGCGCGGGCGCGCGGGCGGTGCCAGGGGAGGGCTGATAGCCGTCGTTCCCGCCTGTGCGGGAACGACGCGATATGGGCTTTAACGCAGGCCCGGCATCATGCCCTTCATCGAGCGCATCATCTTCATCATGCCGCCGCCCGACAGTTTTTTCATCATGGTCTGCATCTGTTCGAACTGGGTCAGCATGCGGTTCACCTCCTGCACCTGGACGCCGGCGCCGGCCGCGATGCGGCGCTTGCGGGTGGCCTTGATCAGCTCCGGCTTGGCGCGCTCCTGCGGCGTCATCGAGTCGATGATGCCGACCATGCGCCGCACCTGCTTGTCGGCCTGGTCCATGTTGGCGTTGCCGGCCGCCTGCTGGAACTGGGCCGGCAGCTTGTCGACCAGGCTGGCCATGCCGCCCATCTTCTTCATCTGGCCCAGCTGGGCCTTGAAGTCGTTCATGTCGAACTTGCCGCCGACCTTGATCTTCTGCGCCAGGTCGGCCGCCGCCTTGGCGTCCACGCCCTTGCGCGCCTCCTCGACCAGGGCCAGGATGTCGCCCATGCCGAGGATGCGGTTGGCCATGCGCTGCGGGTCGAACGCCTCCAGCCCGTCGAGCTTCTCGGACACGCCGGCGAACTTGATCGGCTTGCCCGTGATGTGGCGCACCGACAGGGCCGCGCCGCCGCGCGAGTCGCCGTCGAGCTTGGTGAGCACGATGCCGGTCAGCGGCAGCGCGTCGTTGAAGGCCTTGGCCGTGTTGATGGCGTCCTGGCCCAGCATGGCGTCGACCACGAACAGGGTCTCGATCGGCTTCACGGCGCCGTGGATGGCGGCGATCTCGCGCATCATCTCCTCGTCGATGCCGAGCCGGCCGGCGGTGTCGATGATCAGCACGTCGTGGTAGTGCTTCTTGGCCCAGTCCAGCGCGGCCAGCGCGATGTCGACCGGCTTGTCGGCGGCCGTGGACGGGAAGAAGTCGGCGCCCACCTGGCCGCTCACCGATTGCAGCTGGGCGATCGCGGCCGGACGGTAGACGTCGGCCGACACGGTCAGCACCTTCTTCTTCTTTTCTTCCTTGAGGTATTTGGCCAGCTTGCCGACGGTGGTGGTCTTGCCGACGCCCTGCAGGCCGGCCATCAGGATGATGGCGGGCGGCTGCTGGGCGAAGCTGAGCTGGGCGGCCTGTTCGCCCAGGTCGGCGCCCATGATGGCGGCCAGCTCGCGCTGCACCACGCCCACCAGGGCCTGGCCGGGCGAGAGCGAGGAGATGACTTCCTCGCCCATCGATTTTTCCTTGACGCGGGCGATGAACTCGCGCACGGCCGGCAGGGCCACGTCGGCTTCGAGCAGGGCCAGCCGCACTTCGCGCAGCATTTCCGCCGTGTTGGCCTCGGTCAAACGGGCCTCGCCGCGCATGGTCTTGACGACCTTGGCGAGACGCTGGGTGAGATTATCTAGCATGATGAACCTGAAATCTGTCTGAAGGATGGCCGGCCGGGGCCGGACGATGGCCGCCATTTTACCGCATCGGGCCGGCGGCGGGCCATCGGGCGGCGCGGTCGATCGCGTCGATTCAGTAGGCAAGCGGGGCGCCGCTTGCTATGATCTGTTCAACTTTTAACAATAAGGGGGATGCGATGAAGAGCAAGGCGATGATCAAGACTCTGGCGCTGGCCGCCATGCTGTGGACGGCCCAGGCCCAGGCGCAGGAGGTGGTGCGGCTCGGGAACCTGAAATTCGCCCACTACGGCGCCGTTTCCTACATCAAGGAGATCGCGCCCAAGTGCGGCATCAAGGTCGACGAGCACGTGTTCGCCAAGGGCCTGGACGTGATGCAGGCCATCATCGCCGGCGAGCTGGACGTGGGCACCACGGCGTCCGAGGCGGCCATCTCGGGCCGCGCCAGCGGCGCGCCCATCTATGTCGTGGCCGGCTTCGCCAAGGGCGGCGCGCGGCTGGTGGGCCGGGCCGACCTGCACATGAAATCGGTCAAGGACTTGAAGGGCAAGCGGGTGGGCGTGACGCGCGGCGGCATCCAGGAGGTGCTGCTGCTGGCCGAACTGCAGCAGGCCGGCATGACGGCCTCGGACCAGCCGGGCAAGGACGTGCAGCTGGTCTACCTGGCCTACGCCGACCTGAACCAGGCCATGCTGGGCAAGAACATCGACGCCATGATGCAGTCCGAGCCGCAGTCGTCGCAGGCCATCAACAAGGGCTATGGCAACGAGATCCTCAAACCCTACGACACGCCGATCGGCGCGCCGGTGCGCACCATGGTGATGACGGAGAAGTTCTACAAGGAGAAGCGGCCGCTGGCAGAGAAGTTCATGCGCTGCTTCGTGGAGGCCACCAAGACCTTCATCGACAACCAGGCCGTGGCCGAGAAATACGTGCGCGAGGTGGTGTTCAAGGGCCAGCTGAGCAAGCAGGACTTCGACGACGCGATCGGCAATTCGCCGTACTCGTACGACATCACGCCCGAGCACATCCAGACCACCACCGACATCATGGTCAAGACCGGCGTGGGCCGCATGGCCAAGCCGCCCGTGGCGCGCGACTGGGTCAAGACGGACTTGCTGGACGCGGCCAAGAAAAGCCTGAACGTCAAATAAGGGAGGATGGCCATGGCAAAGTCGCGGTGGCGTGAGGCCGGCGTGGGCCTGGTGGTGCCGGCCCTGGTGATCGCCGTGTGGCAGGCCGCCGCCTCGCTCGGCTGGGTCAACCCGCAGGTGCTGCCGTCGCCGTGGGCGGTGGTGCGCAAGTGGTTCGAGTACCTGCTGCCGCTGCAGCCGTACGACCCGGCCGCCGGCGGCTGGCTGCGCTGGGCCTTCTCGGGCGAGCTGATCGGCGATGCCATGGGCAGCTTGTACCGCGTCGTCGTCGGTTTCGCCGTGGGCGCGGGGCTGGCCCTGCCGCTGGGGCTGGCCATGGGCGCCAACGCGCGCGTGCATGCGTGGCTCAACCCGCTGGTGCAATTGCTGCGGCCCATCCCGCCGATCGCCTACATTCCGCTGTCCATCCTGTGGTTCGGGCTGGGCAATCCGCCGGCCGTGTTCCTGATCGCGCTGGGCGCCTTCTTCCCGGTGCTGATGAACACCATCGCCGGGGTGCGCCAGGTGGACGGCATTTATATCCGCGCCGCCCGCAACCTGGGCGCGTCCGGCACCACCATGTTCGTGCGCGTGATGCTGCCGGCCGCCGTGCCCTACATCCTGTCCGGGGTGCGGATCGGGATCGGCACCGCCTTCATCGTCGTGATCGTGTCGGAAATGATCGCCGTCAACAACGGCCTCGGCTTCCGCATCCTCGAGGCGCGCGAGTACTTCTGGTCCGACAAGATCATCGCCGGCATGATCAGCATCGGCCTGATCGGGCTCGGCATCGACGTGCTGATGAACCGGCTGAACAACCACCTGCTGCGCTGGCACCGCGGCCTCGATAACTGAGCCCACTAATATATATGAGCGACATGCGTAGTAGCGGCGACGCCCCCCACATCGTCATCAGCCACGTCGACAAGGTCTACCCCGGCGCGGGACGGGAAGTGGTGGCGCTGCGCGACATCAACCTGGCGATCCCGCGCGGCCAGTTCGTCTGCCTGCTGGGGCCATCCGGCTGCGGCAAGTCGACGCTGCTCAACGCCGTGGCCGGTTTCGCCCTGCCCAGCGCCGGCGGCATCATGGCCGACGGCCAGCCCGTCACCGGGCCGGGGCCGGCGCGCGGCATGGTGTTCCAGGAATACGCGCTGTTCCCGTGGATGACGGTGGCCGACAACATCGCCTTCGGCCTGCAGATCAAGGGCCAGCCCAAGGCCGAGATCGCGGCCACGGTGGACCGGCTGCTGGCCATGTTGTCGCTGGGCGAATTCCGCCACCGCTATCCGAAGGATCTGTCGGGCGGCATGCGCCAGCGGGTGGCCATCGCCCGCGTGCTGGCGCTCGATTCGCCGATCATGCTGATGGACGAGCCGTTCGGCGCGCTCGACGCGCTGACCCGGCGCAACCTGCAGGACGAGTTGCTGCGCATCTGGTCCGAGCTGAAGAAGACCATCCTGTTCGTCACCCACAGCATCGAGGAGGCGATCTACCTGGCCGACCGCATCGTCGTGATGACCTACCGCCCCGGCACCGTCAAGCGCGACCTGCTGGTGGACCTGCCGCGCCTGCGCGACCCGGCCGCGCCCGAATTCAACGCCCTCAAGCGCGAACTGGGCCAGCTGGTGATGGAAGAGCAGCAGCGCCACCACAACGACGAGATCCGCGTGGCGGCCATCGACTGAGCGGCGCCGCCCGGCCGCCATCCCACCGCGCCTCAAGCCGAAGCCCCCCTCGGGCCGATTTCCGCCCGCCATGGTGTAAACTGACCGCTATGCAGACTTACTTCCTTATCTCAGCCGCCGTGCTGTACCTCGTGTGCGCCTTGCTGCCGTCGCGGCAGGGGCCGTTGATCGCCACCCTCACGGCCGTCGCCTGGCTGCTGCACGGGGTGACCCTGTGGTTCGAAGTGACGGCGCCCGGTTCGCTGCGCTTCGGCTTCGCCGCCATGCTGTCGGCCGCGCTGTGGGTGTCGGTGGCGGCCTACTGGCTGGAAAACCGCAACTACAGCCTGGACGGCCTGCGCCGCATGGTCATGCCCAGCGCGGCCGTGGCCATGGCGCTCGAGGCGCTGTTCCCCGGCAACCTGATCGCGCTCGAAGGCAAGTCCGTCATGTTCGGCTGGCACATCGCGATCGCCACGCTGGCCTACAGCACGCTCACCATCGCCGCCTTCCACGCCGTGCTGATGGCGCTGCAGGAATCGCGGCTGCACACGCGCACCACGGCCGGCGGCGGTTTCCTGGCCGCCGCGCTGGACCAGTTGCCGGCCCTGCTGACGATGGAAAAACTGCTGTTCCGCATGATAGGCTTCGGCTTCGTGCTGCTGAGCCTGACCGTGTTGTCGGGCATCGTGTTTTCCGAACAACTGTTCGGCCAGGCCATGAAGTGGGACCACAAGTCCGTGTTCACGCTCATGTCGTGGCTGCTGTTCGCGGCGCTGCTGGCCGGCCGCCGCTTCCGTGGCTGGCGCGGCAAGACCGCGCTGACGTTCACGCTGGCCGGATTCGCCACCTTGCTGCTGGCCTACGTCGGCAGCCGTTTCGTGTTTGAAGTGGTATTACATCGGGGATTTGTTTGATGAGTCGTCTTTTGTTCTGGCTGGCGCTGGCCTTCCTGGTGCTGTTCGCCATCCGTAGCAAGCTGCGCGAGCTGCAGGGCGGCGACCGCCCGCGCCGTCCAGACCAACCGCGCCAGCCCGAGCGTCCCGCCGCCCGGCCCGCCGCGCGCGGGCGCGCCAGCGCGGAGGTGGAAACCATGCTGTGCTGCGCCCACTGCGGCATCTACTACCCCGCCTCGGAAACGGTGCAGGCCGGTGGCCGCGATTATTGCTGCGCCGCCCACGCCAGCCTGCCGGCCGCCTGAGTAGTGGCCGCCTCCCTGCCAGCGCTGGCGCCCGAATCGCGCGCGACCCGCGCCACGTTCTGGCGCTCGCTGCAGACGCTGAACGGCACGCGCGTGGTGATCGCGCTGGTGCTGCTGGCCTACCTGAGCGTGGACAGCCGCGGCCTGCGCGCGGCCGGCCAGTTCTTCTATGGCGAAGTGTGCCTCGGTTATCTGATGCTGGCGCTGGCCTTCGCGCTGATGACGCTGTATGTGCGGCGCCGCTTCCTGCTGCAACTGATGTCGCAGATCGCCTGCGACCTGGCCATCATCTCGCTGCTCTACATCGCGGCCGGCGGCGTGCGCAGCGGGCTGGCCATCCTCTACCTGTTCCCGCTGGCCGGCACGGCCATCCTGGCGCCGCTGGTGCTGGCGCTGTTCTGCACGGCCATGGTCACCCTGTTCCTGCTCGGCGAGAGCGGCTGGCGCATGCTGCTGATGGAGGGCGACATGGTGGTGCTGCAGGCCGGCCTGTACGGCGCGGCCTTCTTCGCCGCCGTGTGGGTGGTCAACCGCATGGCCGCCCGGCTGATCGGCCAGGAGGAGCTGGCCATCGAGCGCGGCATCGAGATCGGCGTGCAGCAGGCCGTGAACCGGCTGGTGATGGCCAACGTCGGCGACGGCATCCTGGTGGTCGATCCGCACGGCCAGGTGTTCGCCGGCAACCCGGCCGCCCAGCAGATGCTGGGTCTGGCCGGGCCCGACCTGCGCTTCCGCCTCGGCGACGTGGCGGCCCTGGGGCCGCTGGCGCAGGCTTATGACGACTGGCGCGCCGATCCAACCCACGGCACCGCCTATGTCACCATCAAGCCCGGCGCCGAACCGGCGCTGGACGGCCTGCCGGCCGCCGGCAGCGGCCGGCCCGACCTGGTCGCCCACCTGCAGGCGCGCTTCGCGGCCGTGGACACGGACGGCCTGGGCACGCAGCGCAGCGTGATCTTCCTGCAGGACGTGAGCGGCATCGAGAACCAGGCCCAGCAACTGAAGCTGGCCTCCATGGGCCGGCTCACGGCCAGCATCGCGCACGAGGTGCGCAATCCCTTGTCGGCCATCGGCCACGCCACGGCGCTGCTGGCCGAGGACCTCGACAGCGCCGTCCACCTGCGCCTGCTCAAGATCGTGGGCGACAATGTGAGCCGGGTCAACCGCATGGTGGAGGACATCCTGCAGCTGTCGCGCAAGGTGCAGCCGCACAACGAACCGCTGGCGCTGGACCAGTTCCTGGCCGAGCTCAAGACCGAGTTCGACGAGACCCACGGCCTGCCCGGCGACGTGCTGGCGCTGGCGGCCACGCCCGGCACGCTGGTGCGCTTCGACAGCCTGCACCTGCGCGAAGTGGTGCTGAACCTGCTCAACAACGCGGTGCGCTACGCCAGCGGGGCGCCGGCCAGCATCCGCCTGACGCTGGTGACGGGCCGCGCCCGCCGGCCGGAGTTGCACGTGCAGGACGACGGCCCCGGCATCTCGGCCGAGGTGCGGGCCCATTTGTTCGAGCCGTTCTACACCACCTCCAGCAAGGGCACGGGGCTGGGGTTGTATCTGGCGCGCGAATTGTGTTTGAATAACGATGCCATGCTCGACTATGAATACCGCTTCGAGCCGGCGCCCGGTCCGGACGGCACGCCCCGTTCCAGCGGGCGGTTTGTGATCACCTTCGCCCGGCCGGCCGCCGCGTCCGCCGCGTCCGCCGTTCCCGCGGCCGGGTAAGCCAGTCCGCGACAACTGAAAGGCCGTTTCATGAGTGTTCCCCGTGTGCTGGTCGTCGACGATGAAGCCGATCTGCGCGAACTGCTGGAAATCACCCTGCTCAAGATGGGGCTGGACGTGGACAGCGCCGCCACGCTGGCCGAGGCGCGCGCTTGCCTGGCGGGCACCGAATACGCGCTGGTGCTGACCGACATGCGCCTGCCCGACGGGCTGGGGCTGGAACTGGTGCGCGAGGTGTGCGCCGCCTATAAGAACACGCCGATCGCCGTCGTCACGGCCTTCGGCAGCGCCGACAACGCGGTGGTGGCGCTCAAGGCCGGCGCCTTCGACTATGTGTCCAAGCCGGTGGCGCTGGACCAGTTGCGCATCATGGTGCAGTCGGCGTTGCGGCTCACCGTGCCGGCCGCCGGGCAGGCGGCCAGCGCCGGCCAGCCGGTCAGCCGGCTCAAGGGCAACTCGGCCGTGATCCAGGCGCTGCGGGCCCAGATCGCCCGGCTGGCGCGCTCGATGGCGCCGATCGCCATCACCGGCGAATCGGGCAGCGGCAAGGAACTGGCCGCGCGCGAGATCCACGCCCTCAGTTCGCGCGCCGGCAAGCCGTTCGTGGCCGTCAACTGCGGCGCCATCCCCGAGGCGCTGATGGAGGCCGAGTTCTTCGGCTACCGCAAGGGCGCCTTCACCGGCGCGGCCGACGAGCGCGACGGCTTCTTCCAGGCCGCCAACGGCGGCACGCTGATGCTCGACGAGGTGGCCGACCTGCCGCTGGCCATGCAGGTCAAGCTGCTGCGCGCGATCCAGGAGCGGCGCGTGCGCAAGATCGGCGCCACCACCGAGGAGCCGGTCGACGTGCGCATCATCAGCGCCACCCACAAGAACCTGGCCCAGTGCGTGGAGCAGGGCAGTTTCCGCCAGGATTTGTTCTACCGGCTGAACGTGATCGAACTGTGCCTGCCGCCGCTGCGCGAACGGCTCGACGACCTGGGGCCGCTGACCGACGCCATCCTGGAACGGCTGGGCACCTTCGAGCACAAGGTGGTGCTGGGGCCCGGCGTGCTGGAGGCGCTGCGCGGCTACAGCTTCCCCGGCAACGTGCGCGAACTGGAGAACATCCTCGAACGGGCGCTGGCCTTCGCCGACGATGGCGTGATCGAAGTGGGCGACCTGGCCCTGAAGGGCGCGAAGATGGTGGAGGCCGTGGTGCCGCTGCCGTCGCCCGCGCCCGGCTTCGCCCAGCAGCTGGCGTCCACCGAGGCGGCCGCGTTCGGCCTCGACGCGGCCGGGCCGTCCGCGCCGCCCGAGGCGGCGGCGGTGGCGCCCCGGCCCACGGCCGTTCCCGGCGCGGCCGGCGCGACCATGGCCCTGCCGCACCTGGACGCGCTGCCGGCCAACCTGCCCGACTACCTGAACCAGATCGAGCGCGACATCATCCAGCGCGCGCTGGCCCAGACCCAGTACAACCGCACCCAGGCGGCGCAGCTGCTGGGCATCAGCTTCCGCCAGCTGCGCTACCAGATGCAAAAGCTCAACATCCAGGAACCGGAGGCGTGAACGTGCCCCCCTGTGCGCCCCGTTTCACGGTCGACGCGGATGGCTGGTGCGACGGCGTCCTGCGCTACCCCACGCCGCACGCGGACGCGCGCCCGGACGGCACGGCCGTCACGCTGCTGGTGGTCCACAACATCAGCCTGCCGGCCGGCCGATTCGGCACGCCCCACGTGTCCGACTTGTTTACCGGCCGCTTGGACTATAATGCCGATCCCTCGTTCGCGGACTTGCGCGGGCTGCGCGTGTCGAGCCACTTCCTGGTGCGGCGCGACGGCCGCGTGATCCAGTACGTGGCCGGCGACGCGCGGGCCTGGCACGCGGGCCGGTCGGCGTTCCAGGGGCGGCCGGCCTGCAACGATTTTTCCATCGGCGTCGAGCTGGAGGGCACGGACACGCTGCCGTTCGAGGCGGCCCAGTACGAGGCGCTGGCCGCGCTCACGCTGGCCCTGCAGGAACGCTATCCCCTGACCGATGTGCAGGGCCACCAGCACATCGCGCCGGGCCGCAAGAGCGACCCCGGACCGTTGTTTAGTTGGCAGAAGTACATCGAAACATGGGGCCGTCTGCTGAAGGAAAAGGCAACGGCCGGGGCCGGGTTAGTACCTGCTCACCGGCAACTGCGCTTCCCCGTGGGCGTTCCTGAAAGTCAACCGAAAAATTGATCTGAAATAAAAAATTTCCACTTGTCTTGCCCCATGCTGACCACTACAATCAGTGTATCGAATAAGCCGATTCACTAAATGTAGTGGTATCTCATGTCCCAGGTTCCAAGCCGCGTCCGTCTCGGCCTGCGAGCAACAGGAACCTTATTCATCCTTTTTTGTCGCTGCAACACCAGCCGTAACGCCAGGCTGGCCGTTTCATTTTGGCCTTTTTTATACAACACACGCCGCGCAGCCACGACTGCGCGCTGTTATCGGGGAGCTTAAATGCAATCTACTCAAGACACTTCCATCCAACCTGCGCCGGTGCCAGCGGCGACTGCGGGTATCGCCGGCGGCCAGGCCTCGGCAGCGGCGGCCTTGGGCGACTACCGCATCATCCGTCGTAACGGCGCCGTCGTCGCGTTCGAGCCGTCCAAGATCGCCATCGCCATGACCAAGGCCTTCCTGGCCGTCAATGGCGGCCAGGGCGCCGCCTCGGCCCGCATCCGCGACCTGGTGGAGCAGCTGACGGCCGCCGTGGTGGCCGCGCTGGTGCGCCGCCAGCCGTCGGGCGGCACCTTCCACATCGAGGATGTGCAGGATCAGGTGGAGCTGTCGCTGATGCGTTCGGGCGAGCACGACGTGGCCCGCGCCTACGTGCTGTACCGCGCCAAGCACATGGAGGAGCGCCGCCTGCAGAAAGAGGCGGCCGGCGCCACCAAGGTGGCCGCGCCGCAGATCCACGTGACGGAAGCCGGCGTGCGCCGCCCGCTCGACATGGACCAGGTGGCCGGCCTGATCAACGCGGCCTGCATCGGCCTGGAAAAGCACGTGGACGCCGACGCCATCCTGGCCGAAACCGTCAAGAATCTGTATGACGGCGTGCCCGTCGAGGAGCTGCACAAGTCCGCCATCCTGGCCGCCCGCGCGCTGATGGAGAAGGACCCGGCCTACTCGCAGGTGACGGCCCGCATCCTGCTGCACACGATCCGCAAGGAGGTGTTCGGCCAGGAAGTGGCGCAGGCCGGCGCCGCCGCCGCCTACGTCAAGTACTTCCCCGAGTACGTGGCCAAGGGCATCGCCGCCGAGCTGCTGGACCCGAAACTGGCCGAGTTCGACCTGGCCCGCCTGGCCAAGGCCCTGGTGGCCGACCGCGACCTGCAGTTCGGCTACATCGGCCTGCAAACCCTGTATGACCGCTACTTCCTGCACGTGCGCGACGTGCGCATCGAAATGCCGCAGGCGTTCTACATGCGCGTGGCGATGGGCCTGGCCCTGAACGAGCAGGACCGCGAGGCGCGCGCCATCGAGTTCTACCACCTGCTGTCGAGCTTCGACTTCATGAGCTCCACGCCGACCCTGTTCAACTCGGGCACGCTGCGTTCGCAACTGTCGTCGTGCTACCTGACCACCGTGTCGGACGACCTGGAAGGCATCTACGACGCCATCAAGGAAAACGCGCTGCTGGCCAAGTTCGCCGGCGGCCTCGGTAACGACTGGACCCCGGTGCGCGCGCTGGGCGCCCACATCAAGGGCACCAACGGCAAATCGCAGGGCGTGGTGCCGTTCCTGAAAGTGGTCAACGACACGGCCGTGGCCGTGAACCAGGGCGGCAAGCGCAAGGGCGCCGTGTGCGCCTACCTGGAGACCTGGCACATGGACATCGAGGAATTCCTCGACCTGCGCAAGAACACCGGCGACGACCGCCGCCGCACCCACGACATGAACACGGCCAACTGGATCCCCGACCTGTTCATGAAGCGCGTGATGGAGAAGGGCGACTGGACCCTGTTCTCGCCGTCCGACTGCCCCGACCTGCACGACAAGGTGGGCAAGGCCTTCGAGCAAGCCTACCTCGGCTACGAAGCCAAGGCGGCCGCCGGCGAAATCCGCGTCTGCAAGAAAGTGGCGGCGCTGGACCTGTGGCGCAAGATGCTGTCGATGCTGTTCGAGACCGGCCACCCATGGATCACCTTCAAGGACCCATGCAACATCCGTTCGCCGCAGTCGCACGTGGGCGTGGTGCACAGCTCCAACCTGTGCACCGAGATCACCCTGAACACGGGTCCGGACGAGATCGCCGTCTGCAACCTCGGTTCGGTCAACATGCCGGCCCACATGAAAGAGGGCAAGCTCGACCACGTCAAGCTGCAGAAGACCATCCGCACCGCGATGCGCATGCTCGACAACGTGATCGACATCAACTACTACGCCGTCGACAAGGCCCGCAACGCCAACATGCGCCACCGTCCGGTGGGCCTGGGCGTGATGGGCTTCCAGGACTGCCTGCACATGATGCGCGTGCCTTACTCGTCGATGGAAGCGGTGCAGTTCGCCGACACCTCGATGGAAGCGGTCTGCTACTACGCCTACCTGGCCTCGACCGAGCTGGCCGAGGAACGCGGCCACTACGCCTCGTACAAGGGCTCGCTGTGGGACCGCGGCATCCTGCCGCAGGACTCCGTCAAGCTGCTGGCCGAGGAGCGCGGCGGCTACCTGGAGGTGGACGGCTCGGCCGCCATGGACTGGGCGCCGGTGCGCGCCCGCATCAAGCAGTTCGGCATGCGCAACTCGAACTGCGTGGCGATCGCCCCCACGGCCACCATCTCCAACATCATCGGCGTGTCGGCCTGCATCGAACCGACGTTCCAGAACCTGTACGTGAAGTCCAACCTGTCGGGCGAGTTCACCGAGATCAACGCCTACCTGGTGCGCGACCTGAAGGCGCGCGACCTGTGGGACGAGGTGATGATCGCCGACCTGAAGTACTTCGACGGCTCGCTGACCAAGATCGACCGCATCCCGCAGGATCTGCGTGACATTTATGCAACCGCGTTCGAAGTGTCGCCAAGCTGGCTGGTGGAAGCGGCGTCGCGCCGCCAGAAGTGGATCGACCAGGCCCAGTCGCTGAACATCTACATGGCCGGCGCCTCGGGCAAGAAGCTGGACGAGACCTACAAGCTGGCCTGGCTGCGCGGCCTGAAGACCACCTACTACCTGCGCACCATCGCCGCCACCCACATGGAGAAGTCGACCTCCAAGACCGGCGCGCTGAACGCGGTGGCCGTGGACGGCGGCATGTCGGCCAGCGCCATGGCGGCGGCCGCCCCGGCGGCGGCTGCGGCTGCGGCCGCGCCGGTGGCCGAGGGCGCCGCCTGCTACCTGCGTCCGGGCGACGACGGTTTCGAGGAATGCGAAGCCTGCCAATAAGGGCTATAACTAATTAAGAGTGAACCGTCCCGGCCCGCCGGGCGGTTCTGTTCAGATCGAATTCGGAAGGAAAAACACCATGTCGCTGTCCTGGGACGAAGAAGCCGCTCCGGCGGTACCGCAAGCAGTCAACCAAGCCGTGCTGAATGGCGAGGCGAGCGCCGAGCAAGTGGCGCTGCGCGTGAACGCCGACGATAAACGCATCATCAACGGTAAAACGGACGTCAACCAGCTGGTTCCGTTCAAATACAAATGGGCCTGGGACAAGTACCTGGCCGGCTGCGCCAACCACTGGATGCCGCAGGAAGTGAACATGCAGCGCGACATCGAGCTGTGGAAGAACCCCAACGGCCTGACCGAGGACGAGCGCCGCCTGGTCAAACGCAACCTGGGCTTCTTCGTGACGGCCGACTCGCTGGCCGCCAACAACATCGTGCTGGGCACCTACCGCCACATCACGGCCCCCGAGTGCCGCCAGTACCTGCTGCGCCAGGCGTTCGAGGAAGCCATCCACACCCACGCCTACCAGTACATCGTCGAGTCGCTGGGCCTGGACGAGGGCGAGATCTTCAACGCCTACAACGAGATCAAGTCGATCCGCGACAAGGATGAATTCCTGATCCCGTTCATCAACAACCTGACCGACCCCACCTTCACCACCGGCACCGTGGAGAGCGACCAGACCCTGCTCAAGTCGCTGATCGTGTTCGCCTGCCTGATGGAAGGCCTGTTCTTCTACGTCGGCTTCACCCAGATCCTGGCGCTGGGCCGCCAGAACAAGATGATGGGCGCCGCCGAGCAGTACCAGTACATCCTGCGCGACGAGTCGATGCACTGCAACTTCGGCATCGACCTGATCAACACCATCAAGATGGAAAACCCGCTGCTGTGGACCCCGGCTTTCAAGGAGGAGATCAAGAACCTGTTCCTGAAGGCCGTGGATCTGGAATACGCCTACGCGGAAGACACCATGCCGCGTGGCGTGCTCGGTCTGAACGCGCCCATGTTCAAGGGCTACCTGCGCTTCATCGCCAACCGTCGCGCGCAGCAGATCGGCCTCGAGCAGCTGTTCGACCAGGAGGAGAATCCGTTCCCGTGGATGAGCGAGATGATCGACCTGAAGAAGGAGCGCAACTTCTTCGAGACCCGCGTCACCGAATACCAGACCGGCGGCGCGCTGAACTGGGATTGAACCCGCGCCTCGCCGCCCCGCGCGGCGATGGCGAACGAGAAGGCCGGACGATTTTTCGTCCGGCCTTTTTTCATGCGCGCGCCGATTTCGGCGCGGCCGGAAATGCGCGCGCGACCGCTCGCGTTCACGCGATGGCGGAGCGTTCGCGCGCACCGCAGCCGCATGCTGCTTGCCAAGCCGCGCACCGTGTCTCATAATCGCGACGAATTTAAAAACAGTGTGGAGCAGTAGCTTCGCGCGCAGTCGATGCGCCACAGCGCGCGCCGTGAGTTGGAGCCGGCGCGGTCGAATTCGCAGACACCCAATTGGCATAAGGGTTGGTTTGAAGTCGGCGAGTTGTGTGACGCGCCCTCGCGCGAAAGTTCGCGGCCGCTCAAGCGCGCCGCGTGCGCGCCGGTGCGATGCGCGGCCACTGCGAATTGGCAAGCGCGTGCGGGTTGCGGCGCCTATCCTGTAAAAAAGCTGGCGAAAAGCTTGCGCGCCTGTTGCGCACCGACAAGGTTTTCGTGTACTTTACGAGATTGAAAAGGCGTGCTAGCGAAAGCGTGGAAGAAGAAGCCGCGCAGTGCCGCGACGATGGCGCCGAAGATCGAAAAAATGGGATACAGATTCGCACGAATATGCACAAGACCACACCGTTTTTTTTCGACCGCCTTGCCTGATTGATTTCAGGTTGGGCGGTTTTTTCTTTGAAAAATAAAACCGAGTTGTGGCTGCGACGGAGGTTGCCGGTGCTGAGCATACGCCCGAAACACCGAGGATGTCGCAACAAGATTTGGACGCAGGCGCCGGCCGCAAAACGGCGGCGTGCTGTGTCGATGGCTGAAGCGCTGCAATCGTGAGGAGTTGCAGCAGTTCAGCTGGTGCCGAATTCATTAGCGCAAACCGTTGTTTGCGCCGATGAATAATTCGCCTGTCCCCATCCGGGGCCGGACGGGTTTTAATCTTGTGCGTGAATCTTTCCCATCCCAGATGAAGGAGAACAAAAATGGCAACAGCCGCTAAGAAATCCGAAGTAAAGAAACCAGCCGCCGCCAAGGCTGCTCCTGCGGCGAAGAAGCCGGCAGCAGCAGCCAAAGCCGCTGCCAAGCCAGCCGCCAAAGCCGCCGCTAAACCCGCGGTGAAAAAAGCCGCCGCCAAACCAGTGGCCAAAGCTGCCGCCAAACCAGCAGCGAAAGCGGCCGCCAAGCCAGCCGCCAAAGCCGCCGCCAAGCCAGCCGTGAAGAAAGCCGCCGCCAAGCCGGCAGCCAAAGCCGCCGCCAAGCCAGTCGCGAAGAAAGCCGCGGCCAAGCCGGCAGCGAAAGCAGCAGCTAAACCAGCCGTGAAGAAAGCGGCCGCCAAGCCAGCAGCGAAAGCCGCAGCTAAACCAGCGAAAGCAGCAGCCAAGCCAGCGGTGAAAGCCAAAGCAGCGGCCAAGCCAGCAGCCAAGGCAAAAGTGGCCGCCAAGCCAGCAGCGAAGAAAGCCGCCGCCAAGCCAGCGGTGAAAGCCAAAGCAGCAGCCAAGCCAGCAGCCAAGGCCAAAGTGGCAGCCAAACCGGCAGCGAAAAAAGCCGCCGCCAAGCCAGCCGCCAAAAAAGCCGCAGCGAAGCCAGTCGCCAAAGCCGCCGCCAAGCCGGCAGCCAAAGCGGCCGCCAAGCCGGTAGCCAAGAAGGCCGCCGCCAAGCCGGCCGCCAAGCCAGCAGCGAAGAAAGCCGCCGCCAAGCCAGCAGCCAAAAAAGCTGTCGCCAAAAAACCAGCGGTAAAAGCGGCAGCCAAACCGGCTGCAAAGGCTGCGGCTAAGCCAGCAGCAAAAAAGCCGGTTAAGGCTGCGGCCAAACCAGCCGCCAAGCCTGCCGCGAAAAAAGCCGCCGCCAAGCCAGCAGCCAAGCCAGTAGCCGCCGCGGCCGCCCCGGCAGCAGCACCGGCCGCCGCGCCGGCGGCAGCAGCGCCGGCAGCCGCACCGGCCGCCGCCGCGCCGGCAGCAGCCAAGCCAGCCGTCAAGAAAGTCGCGCCGAAGAAGCCAGCCGCACCGAAAGCGGCCGCCAAGCCAGCCGCCGCTCCTGCTGCGCCAGCCGCACCGGCCGTCAAGACTGTCGTGGCGCCGGCCGCCGCCTGGCCTTTCCCAACCAGCACCCGCCCTTCCTAAGAAAAAGCGTGGATGCCTGTTAAGGCAAGCGACCGCTGTGTGAGACAATCACACAGCGGTTTTTTTTTGGAGGGACTCCGTGCTAAGTATTATCAAGTTGATTGTCGATGCCGCCGCCACGCTGTTGGGCGGTGCCTTGCTGTTACGTTTCTGGATGCAAGCGATACGTGTCCGTCCGCCGTCGTCGGTGGCGCAGTTCACGTTTCAACTGTCGGACTGGCTGGTGCGCCCGCTGCGCCGCATCGTGCCCGGCGTGGGCGGCTACGACTGGGCCAGCCTGATCGGCGCCTACCTGATCGTGCTGCTGGCCACCTCGGTGCTGTTCCTGGCCGGCTGGAGCGCGCCGGCCGTGCTGCTGGCCGCCTGCCAGCGCTTCCTCGAATGGATCTTGTACGGCTTCATGGCGCTGCTGGTGGTGGAGGCCATCTTCAGCTGGGTCAATCCCCATGCGCCGCTGGCGCCGTTCGTGCGCGCGCTGAACGACCCGCTGCTGCGCCCGATCCGCCGCGTGGTGCCGCTGGTGGGCAATCTGGACCTGTCGCTGCTGGTGGCCATCATCCTGCTGCAGATCGCCCAGCTGGTGCTGGGCATGCTGTTCGCGATGCGATGAGCCGCACGTGGTGTTCCCCGCTGCCGGGCGGCGTCCGGCTGGCGGTGCAAATACAGGCCAACGCCAAGAAGACGGAAGTGGTGGGCGTGCTCGACGACGCGCTCAAGATCAAGCTGCACGCCCAGCCCATCGAGGGCAAGGCCAACGAAGCGCTGATCCGCTTCCTGTCCGATAGCCTGTCCGTGCCGCGCAGCGCCATCGCGCTCACGCACGGCCAGACCAACAAGCGCAAGCTGCTGGAAATCAGCGCGGCCAGGCTGACGCCCGATGGCGTGGCGGCGCTGCTGCTCCCGGAAACCGGGGTCAGGTCATGATCTCACGCATCTTGCGTGAATTCATGACCTGACCCCGGTTTTTTGGAGGAGGTGGCTTAGTAGCGGTAGCCGAACGCGGCCTCGAAGCGGTCCGCGATTTCGGCGGCCGTCATCAGGTGGTTTTGCGCACCCTTGCGCGCGATCTTGATGGCGCCCAGCAGGCTGGCCAGGCGGCCCGTCGTCTCCCAGCTCCAGTCGCGCGTGATGCCGAACAGCAGGCCGGCGCGGTAGGCGTCGCCGCAGCCGGTCGGGTCAAGCACCGCTTCGGCCTGCACGGCCGGGATCTCGATGCGCTGGCCCTTGGTGTAGATCTCCGAACCCTTCTCGCCGCGCGTGACGATCAGCGCTTCCAGGCGCTCGGCCATGGCCGGCAGGGTCAGGCCGGTGCGGTCCATCAGCAGCTCGATCTCGTAGTCGTTGCACGAGACGTAGGTGGCCTTGTCGATGAAGGCGATCAGCTGTTCGCCGCTGAACATGGGCAGCTGCTGGCCGGGATCGAACATGAAGGGGATGCCCAGCGCCGCCAGGTCGTCGGCGTGCTTGAGCATGCCCTCATGGCCGTCCGGCGAGATGATGGCCACCCGCGCCGGGCCGGCCTTGGCCACCGGGTTCTCGTGCGCGAACGACATGGCGCCCGGGTGGAAGGCGTTGATCTGGTTGTTGTCGGCGTCGGCCGTCACGAAGCACTGGGCCGTGTAGGCGTCCTTTTTGATCAGGATGTTGTCGGTGGCGATGCCGAACTGGCGCAGGCGCTCCAGGTAAGGGCCGCTGTCCTGGCCCATCACACCGACGATGCGCGGATCGCCGCCCAGCATCTTGAGCGTGTAGGCGATGTTGCCCGAGCAGCCGCCAAATTCCGTGCGCATGGTGGGCACGAGGAAGGACACGTTCACTTTGTGCAGCTGGTCGGCCAGCAGCGTGTCGCCGAAGCGGCCGCCAAATTGCATGATGGTGTCGATGGCGAGCGAGCCGCAGATCAGGGTGGTCTGGTTCATTGAATGGGTCTTTACGGGTAGAAAACGGCGATGTGATAACCGGAGGCCTTGAGCTGTTTGAGCTCAAAGTACAGTTTGACGGATTGTTCGGAGTGGGGCGCGAAGCCCTTGGCCAGGTCCGCGTCCGGGCCGAGGTAGTCGCGCGGCGTGAATACGCGGCGCAGCACGGCCTTGTCGTTGGCGTCGTCGAGCCGCAGTTCGATGTCGGGCCACGCCTGCGCCGTCGCGGCCTGGTTGCGCAGCAGGGTGGTGAACGAGAACGTGGACGCGCTCAAGGTCTGCAGTTCGCCCTGCTCGATGGTGACGTAGTCGATCTGCGCCGGCAGCTCCACCTTGCAGCCCAGCGCGGCGCACAGCGATTGCAGCGCCGGTTTCAGTTGGGGCACGCTGGCCGCCAGCTGGTTGCGGAAGGTGGTGGCGGCCTGGCCCACGAGCGCGCCCACCAGCAGCACCGAGCCCAGGCTCATGACGATGGTGGCCAGCTTGCCCAGCCGCTGGCGCCGGTGGTGGCGTTTGACGAAGCCCGGTTCCTCCTGGGCGGTGGCGCTGTCGTCGTCGGCGCTGGCCACATGGGCGGCGATGGCGGGCGTGCTCAGCGTCGGTTCGTTGTCGGCGCGGCTGGCCGTGAGCGGTAGCGGCGCTTCCGCGCGGGCGCGCGCGGCGGGCGACAAGTCGACCAGCACTTCATCCTCGTCCTCGGCGTCGAGCAGGACGGTGGGTTCGGTGCTCGGGGCAGGGATGGTGGCCGGCGTGGCTTCCGCCGGCGCGGCCGGTTCGTCCCATGTCGGCTCGCGGCGGCCATCGGCCAGCGTATCGGACGCTGGCGCAGCTTCCGTTTCAAATTCCAGCGCCGGGGCGGCGTCGATCATCTCCACGGGCTCCAGCTGGAAGGCGTCGTCCAGCGTGAAGGCGGCGAAGGGATCGGGTTCGGCCGGCGCGTGCATGTCAGCGTCGGTGCCGGTGTCGGTGTCGGTGTCGGCGTCAACATGCGGTGCGGGCGCCGCGACGGGCGCGTCGTCCGCGTCGTGTCGCGGCGCCGGTTCGGGGGCGGCCTCGCTGGCGGCGGCGCTGTCCTGCGCATCCCATTCCAGCACCTCGGTGGCTGGTTCAAGATCCACGTCCACGTCCAGGTCCAGTTCCAGCTTGTCCTCGGCCTGCGCGGATGGCATGGGCGGCGGTGTGGGCGTGGCGTCGATGCCGGTGGCGTACACCGGCGTCGATGGCGCGGTGAACGGTGCACCCGAAGGGGCGTAGGCCGTGACCGGCGGCACCCAGCTGATGTCCGGCTGCGCGATGGGTGCGGCTGGCGGCGGCGTATCGAGTTCCAGCGCGACGCCGGCATCGTCGCCCGGCCGCAAGGCGGTGGCGGCGTGCGTGTCGATCGCGGCCATGGCGGCGTCGAACGGCACGGCTGGCGGTAATGGGGATGGGGCAGGGGGCGAAACCGGGGCTTGAACCTGGACTTGAGCCGGGGCCGGGACTTGGGCAGGTACAGGTGCAGGTACAGGTGCTGGTGCTGGTGCAGGTGCAGGTGCAGGTGCAGGTGCAGGTGCAGGTGCAGGTGCAGGGGCTGGCACCGGGGCGGGCACTGGCGCTGGCGCTGGCGCCGGCTGGACGGGCGGCTCCAGCAGGGCCGCGTTGCCGTCGAAGACTTCATTGCAGGCGCCGCAGCGCACTATGCCCCCACGTAATTTCAGCTGGTCATGGGCGACCCGAAATATCGTGTTGCAGTGGGGGCATTTAGTGGCGAGCGCCATCGCTGCGCAAACTCAGGCGTCGCGCGCCGGCGGCACCGTGTCGCTGCCGAGGCGGCCATGCAGGGCGACCCAGCCATCCTGCTCGGCCCACACGCCCAGTTTGATGAACGGTGCGTAGGCGGCCGCCACTTCCTCGGCCTGGCGCGCCAGCACGCCCGACAGGATCAGCGCGCCACCGTCGGCCACGCGGCCCGACAGCATGGGCGCCATCAGCTTGAGCGGGCTGGACAGGATGTTGGCCACCACCACGTCGAAACGCTGGTTGGCGTGGGCCGACTGGGCGAACGCGTCCGGCAGGAAGTACTCGACTTCGCACTGGTTGCGCACGCCGTTGTCGCGCGCCGATTCGATCGCCTGCGGGTCGATGTCCACGCCGGCCACCTGCTGCGCGCCCAGCTTCTTGGCCACCATGGCCAGGATGCCGGAACCGCAGCCGTAGTCGAGCACGGTCTTGCCCGGCGCCGGATGGGCTTCCAGCCACTCCATGCACAGGCGGGTGGTCGGATGGCTGCCGGTGCCGAAGGCCAGGCCGGGGTCCAGCTCCAGGATCAGCGCGTCGGGATCGGGCGCCTCGTGCCAGCTCGGCACGACCCAGATGTTCTTGCCGATGTGGATGGGCGCGAATTGCGACTGGGTCAAGCGCACCCAGTCCTGCTCCTCGACCTTGCGCAGCGTGAACTTGGGCACGGCGGTCAGCTTGATCTGCTCGGCGGCGGCCGCCACGATGGCGGCCTGGTCGGCATCCTGCTCGGTCAGCGCCACCACACGGCTGTGTTCCCAGGCCGCTTCCTTGGGCTCCATGCCCGGCTCGCCGAACAGGGGGCGCTCGGCGTCCGTGCCCTCGTCCGCGTCCTCGACGGAGACGGACAGGGCGCCCACTTCCATCAGGGCGTCCGACAGGGCTTCGGCGTGGTCGCGCGCGATTTCGATGACGATTTCAGTCCAGCTCATTACGATCCTTTGCTGTCGTTCTTGTTGCCCAGGCTCAGCTTATGCAGCTCGGGCATGTCGGCCAGCTTTTGTTCCAGGTAGTGAATATTGGTGCCGCCTTCGATGAAGCGGGCGTCGATCATCAGCTCGCGGTGCAGCGGGATGTTGGTCTGGATGCCCTCGACCACCATCTCCGACAGCGCGATCTGCATGCGGCGGATGGCCTGCTCGCGGGTGGCGCCGTAGGCGATCAGCTTGCCGATCATCGAATCGTAGTGCGGTGGCACATAATACCCCGCATACGAGTGCGAGTCGACCCGGATGCCGGGGCCGCCCGGGGTGTGCCATGCCGCGATGCGGCCCGGCGACGGGGTGAACTTGAACGGGTCCTCGGCGTTGATGCGGCATTCGATGGCGTGGCCGGCCAGCATCACGTCGCGCTGGCGGAAGCGCAGCTTCTCGCCGGCGGCGATGCGGATCTGTTCCTGCACGATGTCGATGCCGGTGATCATCTCCGTGACCGGGTGTTCGACCTGCACGCGGGTGTTCATCTCGATGAAGTAGAACTCGCCGTTCTCGTACAGGAATTCGAAGGTGCCGGCGCCGCGGTAGCCGATCTTGCGGCAGGCCTCGGCGCAGCGGTCGCCGATCTTCTCGATCAGCTTGCGCGCGATGCCGGGTGCCGGCGCCTCCTCGATCACTTTCTGGTGGCGGCGCTGCATCGAGCAGTCGCGCTCGCCCAGCCAGACGGCGTTCTTGTGCTCGTCGGCCAGGATCTGGATCTCCACGTGGCGCGGATTCTCCAGGTATTTCTCCATGTAGACTTCGGGGTTGCCGAAGGCGGTGCCCGCCTCGGTCTTGGTCATGGCCACGGCGTTGATCAGGGCCGCCTCCGTGTGCACCACGCGCATGCCGCGTCCGCCGCCGCCGCCGGCCGCCTTGATGATGACCGGATAGCCGATCTTGCGGGCGATCTGCACGATGGCCTTGGGATCGTCGGGCAGCGCGCCTTCGGAGCCGGGCACGCAGGGCACGCCGGCCTTGATCATGGTCTGCTTGGCCGACACCTTGTCGCCCATCAGACGGATCGAGTCGGAACGGGGGCCGATGAACACGAAGCCCGATTTCTCGACCCGCTCGGCGAAGTCG
Organism: Rugamonas sp. GW822-FHT03B10; assembly: GCF_058801745.1. Lineage (NCBI taxonomy): Bacteria > Pseudomonadati > Pseudomonadota > Betaproteobacteria > Burkholderiales > Oxalobacteraceae > Rugamonas > Rugamonas sp. GW822-FHT03B10. Next base: position 134,902 of record NZ_JBXANP010000002.1, read on the forward strand.
GCGTTCTCCGACAGGAAGCCGTAGCCGGGGTGGATCGCCTCGGCGTCCGTCACCTCGGCCGCGCTGATGATGGCCGGCATGTTCAGGTAGCTCAGCGCGGATTGGGCGGGGCCGATGCACACCGATTCGTCGGCCAGCTTCACGTATTTGGCGTCTTTATCCGCCTCCGAGTGGACAACCACCGTCTTGATGCCCATTTCGCGGCAGGCGCGCTGGATCCGGAGGGCGATTTCGCCACGGTTGGCGATGAGGATTTTTTCAAACATGATAGGTTCGCGTAGGTCTGTGAGCGCCGGCGGGCCGGCGGCTGCTGTAGAGGGGAGTGCGGGGAGGAAGTCGGACGCGCCCCGCCGGGGGCGGGGGCAGGCGGTCGACTTAGCCTATCACAAACAGCGGCTGGCCGAATTCGACCGGCTGGCCGTTCTCGACCAGGATCTGGGTGACGGTGCCGGACTTGTCGGCGTCGATTTCGTTGAGCAGCTTCATCGCCTCGATGATGCACAGGGTGTCGCCTTCCTTGACCACGGTGCCCACTTCGACGAAGGCCGGGTTGCCCGGGGCCGACGAGCGGTAGAAGGTGCCCACCATCGGCGACTTGACCACATGGCCGGTCGGCTCGGCGGCCACGACGGCGGTGGCGGCCGCAGGCGCGGCGGCGGCCACGGGGGCGGCGCTGGATTGGAAATGCTGTTGCATGCCTTGCGGCTGCATCATCACGACCTGATTCTGGGCCATGGCCGAGGACTTGACGATGCGCACTTTGCTTTCGCCTTCGGTGACTTCCAGTTCAGCGATGTCCGATTCGGCGACCAGGTCGATCAAGGTCTTGAGTTTGCGTAAATCCATGTGTAACCCCCGGGGAATTATCTTGTATTTGAGTGGGTGCAGCGCCGCCTCATGGGCCACGCCGCGCTAAAAATGCGCGCAGATCGCGTAGATTAACGCCTTTTAAGGGCAAAGTCGATGGCAAAGCGATATCCCTCGATGCCCAGGCCGCAGATCGTGCCGATTGCTATTGCGCTAAGGAAAGAGTGATGGCGAAACGCTTCGCGCTGGTAAATATTCGATATATGCACTTCAACGAAAGGAATGGCCACACCGGCCAGCGCATCGCGCAGGGCCACGCTGGTGTGGGTCAGTCCGCCCGGGTTGATGACGATGGCGTCCACGCCTTCCGTCCTGGCGGCATGGATGCGGTCGATCAACGCGCCTTCGTGGTTGCTCTGAAAACAAGACAGCTTCGCCCCGGCGGCCGTGGCCTGCGCCTGGGCCGCCTGCTCGACGTCGGCCAGGGTGCTTGCGCCATAGACCTCGGGCTCGCGCGTCCCCAGCAAATTCAGGTTGGGGCCGTTGAGTAACAGGAGGTGTTGTGCCATGGATTCAGGACCATTTTCCGCGAAAGTTCCGCATTTTGCCGCCAACGGAGGGCGATGGCAAGAGAAAAAAAGTGATGAAATTGATTACAAGGTGGCCAGGTCGGCCCGCAGCTGATCGAACTTCAAACGGCCTAAATAGGTTTTCTTGACTTGTCCATCGGCCCCGATCAATACCGTGTATGGCAGTCCGCCACCGGCATTGCCGAACTGGCGCGACAGCTCGGTGCCGCCCATGCCGGCCACATAGAGCGGATAGGCGATTTTGAATTTGCTGGCAAATTCGGCGATGTTCGACGGCGAATCAATGCCTATGCCGATAACTTTCAGCTTCTTGCCCGCATCTCCGGCGGCCAGCGCCGACAGCTCCGGCATCTCCTGCACGCATGGCGCGCACCACGGGGCCCAGAAATTGACCAGCAAGGCCTGGCCTTTGTAGCGGGCCAGGTCCTGGCTGGCGCCCGTCACGTCGGGCAGCGACTGCTTGTAGAGGGCGTCCACCGGGCCGGTGACGCCGGGGGCGGCCGTGGCCGTCACGGGCGGGGCCGCCTCCTTCTGGTGGGTGCCGACCCAGGCGCCCATGGCGCCGAACAGCAGGGCAATGACGGAATAGGCGATCAGATGATTTTTTTTCATGTTGGAGTGGCTATCTTGTCGTCGGAGTGGGTGCTGCTGATTAATAAGGCACGGACGGCGTTCAGGTCGGCCCGCATGAGCTTGCCGTCGGCGCGCAGTTTATGGGCGCCTCTTAAATCGTCCAGTTCGTACAGGGCCGCGTGCACCCCTTCCTGCTGCCACAGGAAACTGACCACTTCCACCGGGTCGAACCGGGGGCCCTTGAAATGGGGCGCCTCGGAAAAGTCCAGGTTCAGGTTCTGGTTCAGCAGGAAGATTTCCACTTCCTTGGCGCTGTCGGCGAACAATTGCAAATGGATGTCGTCGTGCGGGCCGGCCGTGCCGCTGAGCACGGAGCCGGTCAGGTAGGGGCTGAATTTCTCCAGCAGCTCCATCACCTGCAGCGCCAGCGTGCGCAGGCGGAACAGGTGGGCGGGCTGGGTGTCGGCGTGGAACAGGGCCTGGTACAAGCGCACCTCCACCTCGATTTCCGTATCCGAGGGCAACAAGTTGGCCGGCAACATATTAATATTGCCGTGCGCCTCGCCCAGCACCTGGCGCGCGGCCTTGCGTTTGGCGTTGTCGTACTCGGCCCCGTCCTGGGCTATGAGCCGGGCGGCGGCGGCGGCTATTTCCGCGCGCAACTGCCGGGCTTCGTCGTTTGGCTTGGGCATCATGGTGCAAATGATACCTTGAATAGGCAAAAGGGGGAAAAGGCCCCGGCGTCAGGTAAAATCCCTGCTTTGGCCTTCCTGACCATCGTCCCACCGTCGTATTCATCCTATTTTCACATGCATATTCATATCCTCGGCATCTGCGGCACCTTCATGGGTGGCCTGGCCGTGCTGGCGAAACAGGCCGGCCACCGCGTCACCGGCTGCGACGCCAATGTCTACCCCCCCATGAGCACGCAGCTGGAAGCCCAGGGCATCGAACTGATCCAGGGTTACGGCGCCGAGCAGGTGCAGCTCAAGCCTGATCTGTATGTGGTCGGCAACGTGGTCACGCGCGGCAATCCGCTGATCGAGGAAATCCTCAACCGCAGCCTGCCCTACGTGTCGGGCCCGCAGTGGATAGGCGAACATATATTACGCAACAAGTGGGTGCTGGCCGTGGCCGGCACCCACGGCAAGACCACCACCTCGGCCATGCTGGCCTGGATCCTGGAGGACGCCGGCTACGCGCCCGGCTTCCTGATCGGCGGCGTGCCCGTCAATTTCGGCATCTCGGCCCGCCTGTCGGGCCCCGGCGTGGATTCGGACTTCTTCGTGATCGAGGCCGACGAGTACGACACGGCCTTCTTCGACAAACGCAGCAAGTTCGTGCACTACCACGCCAAGACCGCCATCCTCAACAACCTCGAATACGATCACGCCGACATCTTCCCCGATCTGGCCGCCATCGAGACCCAGTTCCACCATCTGGTGCGCACCGTGCCCGGCATCGGCCGGCTGGTCGTCAATGGCGACGAGGCCTCGCTGCAGCGGGTGCTGCAACGCGGCTGCTGGAGCGAGCGCGAGACCTTCGGCCTGAGCGACGGCGTCGACTGGACCCTGCGCGAGCATGACGACGGCAGCTTCGACGTGATCTTCAACGGCGAGGCGTCCGGCACCGTGCGCTGGCAGCTGACGGGCAAGCACAACCGCGCCAACGCGCTGGCCGCCATCGCCGCCGCGCGCCACGTGGGCGTGCCCGTGGCCCAGGCCGCGCAATCGCTGGCCAGCTTCCAGAGCGTCAAGCGGCGCATGGAGGTGCGCGGCGTGGTCAACGGTGTGACCGTGTACGACGATTTCGCCCACCATCCGACGGCCATCGCCACCACCGTGGGCGGCCTGCGCCAGAAGCTGGGACGGTCCAGCCGCATCCTGGCCGTGCTCGAACCGCGTTCCAACACGATGAAACTGGGCGCCATGAAGGACGCGCTGCCGGGCAGCCTGAGCGACGCCGACCTCGTGTTCGGCTACGGCAGCCAGCAGGCGCTGGGCTGGAGCCTGGGCGACGCGCTGGCGCCGCTGGGCCGGCAGGCCAGCGCCTATGAAGACCTGGACGCGCTGGTGGCGGCCATCGCCGCCGCCGCCCGTCCCGGCGACCATATCGTGGTGATGAGCAACGGCGGCTTCGGCGGCGTGCACCAGAAGATCCTGCAGGCGCTGGCCCCATGATTCTCTATCTGCACGGCTTCCGCTCATCGCCCCGTTCCATGAAGGCGCGCCTGGTGGGCGAGCGCATGCAGGCGCTGGGTCTGGGCGCCGACTATGTCTGCCCGCAACTGCCGGCCTCGCCCAAGGCGGCCATGGCGCTGGCGCTGGAGCTGGTCGATGGCGTGCCAGCCAATGAACTGGCGCTGATCGGCTCCTCGCTGGGCGGCTATTACGCCACCTGGCTGGCCGAGCGCCTCGGCTGCCGGGCGGCCGTGCTGAACCCGGCCGTGGTGCCCATGCTGGACCTGGAACCGTACGTGGGCGTGGGCACGCAATACCACTCCGACGCGCCGTTCGAATTCAAGCGCGACTATATAGCGGAGCTGCAGGCGCTGGCCGTGCCGCGCATCACGCGGCCGGAACGCTACTTCCTGTTGGCGGCCACGGGCGACGAGGTGCTCGACTACCGCGACATGGTGGCCCACTACGCGGGCGCGGCCCAGCACGTGATCGCCAGCAGCGACCACGCCATTTCCAGTTTCGCCGATTATGTGGCGCCGGTGCTGGCGTTCTGCGGCGTCGGGGCGGGCCGGTGAGGGCGCCCACGCTGCGGCAGGCGCACTGGTACGGCCACGTCAACGCGCTCAACGCGCCGCCGGCGTTGCGCCACTGGCTGACGGCCGACGGTTCGCTGACGGCCAAGCTCAAGGCGCACAGCCAGGCGTTCCGCGTGCAATGCCTGCACCAGCGGCCCGGGCGCTGTCTGACGGACGAGACGGCGGCCATCGGCCTGCACCGTCCCGGACGCGTATGGGAGCGCGAAGTGCTGCTGCGGTGTGATAATACGCCCGTGGTGTTCGGCCACACGGTGGTGCCGATGTCGGCCACGGCCACGGACTGGCCGCTGTTCAGCGCGCTGGGCGAGCGCTCGCTGGGTTCGACGCTGTTCGGCGACCCGCTGGTGCGGCGCGGCGAGCTGCAGTTCGCGCGCCTGCGCGCCGGCCATCCGCTGATGCAGCGCGCCAGCGCCGCGCTCGGGCTGGACGGGCCACAGATTTTATACGCGCGGCGCTGCCTGTACCGGCGCCGCCAGGGCACGCTGCTGGTGACGGAAGTGTTCCTGCCGGCCGTGCTGGAGCTGGTGCTCCAACCCATCACAACGATAACGAATAGAAACGAGAAATGAATTTATTTTTTGAAGAATCGGGCGATTTCAAGGTCGGCACCGTCCTGTCGCAAGCGGGCGAGGCTTACCAGGTGGAACTGGCCAGCGGCAAGCGCACCAAGGTCAAGGTCAAGGACGTGCTGCTGCAGTTCGACAAGCCCACGCCGGCCGAGCTGCACGAGCAGGCCAAGGCCGTGGCGGCCGAGATCGACCTGGACTTCCTGTGGGAAGTGGCGGGCGAGGACGAGTTCGGTTTCGCCGAGCTGGGCGCCGAGTACTTCGGCCACGCGCCGCTGCCGTTCGAGGCGGCCGGCCTGATCCTGAGCCTGCACGGCGCGCCCATCTATTTCTATAAGAAGGGCCGCGGCCGCTACAAGGCCGCGCCCGAGCAATCGCTGCGCGCGGCCCAGGCCGGCATCGAGAAGAAGAAGCAGCAAGCCATCATCCAGGCCCAGTACGTGGACGAGCTGAAGGCCGACCGCCTGCCCGAGGCGATGCGCAACATCGTGCAGCAGCTGCTGTTCAAGCCCGACAAGAACACCATCGAATACAAGGCGCTGGAGGCGGCCTGCGACGAGCTGCACACCAACCCGCAGCGCCTGATGCTGGCCGTGGGCGGCATGGCCTCGCCCCACCAGCTGCACATGTCGAAATTCCTGTTCGAGAACTTCCCGCGCGGCGCCGGCTTCCCCGACGTGCCGCTGCCGGTGGCGCCGACCAACCTGCCGGTGGCCGACGTGCGCGCGTTCTCGATCGACGACGTGACCACCACCGAGATCGACGACGCGTTCTCCGTCGTGCGCCTCGACGACGGCACGGTGCGGGTCGGCATCCACATCGCCGCGCCCGGCCTGGGCATCAAGCCCGACGACGCGGTCGACAAGATGGCGCGCGCGCGCATGTCGACCGTCTACATGCCCGGCGACAAGATCACGATGCTGCCCGACAGCATCGTCGAGGCCTTCACGCTGGCCGAGGGCAAGACCTGCCCGGCCCTGTCGCTGTACGCCACGCTCAACCCGGCCGACTGGAGCGTGGTGTCCACCGTCACGCGCGCCGAGCTGGTGCCGATCGCCAACAACCTGCGCCACAACGACCTGGACGCGCTGGTCAACGAGGAAACCCTGGCCAGCGGCGCGGGCGAGTACGCGCACAAGGACGAGCTGGCGCTGCTGTGGCAGTGGGCCCAGCACCTGGAGCAGGGCCGCATGGCCAAGCGCGAAGCGTTCGGCCTCAAGCCCGAGCAGAACAACCGAGTCGATTTCAACTTCTACGTGGAAGACGACGTGGTCACCATCAGCCGCCGCAAGCGCGGCGCGCCGCTCGACAAGATCGTGGCCGAGCTGATGATCTTCGCCAACAGCAGCTGGGGCAAGATGATGCACGAGCACGGCGTGCCCGGCATCTACCGCAGCCAGGGCGGCGGCACGGGCGGCTGGGCCGCCAAGATGCAGGTGCGCATGGTCACCCACGCCGCGCCGCACCAGGGGCTGGGCGTGGACCAGTACGCGTGGAGCACCTCGCCGCTGCGCCGCTACACCGACCTGGTCAACCAGTGGCAGATCCTGGCCTGCGCCGGCCATGGCGTGACGGCGCCGCTGGTGGCCCCGTTCAAGCCCAAGGACGCCAACCTGTTCGCCATCGTGTCCGCCTTCGACGCGGCCTATGCGGCCTACGCCGACTTCCAGTCCAACATGGAACGCTACTGGTGCCTGCGCTGGCTGGGCCAGGAGCAGGCGCGCCAGGTGGAGGCCGTGGTGCTCAAGGATGAAGTGCTGCGTCTGGTCGAGATTCCGCTCATCATCCGCCTGCCCGGCATGCCGCAGGTGGCGCGCGGCGCCCAGGTCAAGCTCGACATCCTGCGCTGGGACGAGGTCGATCTGTCGGTCGAGGCGCGCGTGCTGGAGATCCCGGCCGCCGACGCCGTGGCCGCCGACGCCGAACTCGATTACGAGGACGAGGACGACGTGTCCGCCGTGGAAGTGGCCGCCGAGGAGCAGGCCGAGCCGGCGCCCGCCGCCGACGCACCCGTGATCGTGACGGGCGAGTCGACGGCCGAGGCGCCGCTGGCCGAATAGGAGGCCGGGGCGGCGGCCTGGCCGCCGCCCCGCCGGTTCGGGTTAAAATCAGCCCACTTTGTTACCCCCTGCGGTCTGGCACAGCGTGAAGTCTCTTAAAGAAAACCGTTTCCTGATGATGGCGATCGGCGTCTCGCTGCTGGCGCACGGGGCTTTGCTGGCGGTGCATTTCGTCGCGCCCAAGGCGTTCAAGGTGGAGCCCACCGACCCCGGACTGGAAGTGGTCCTGGTCAACGCCAAGCACGCGCGCGCGCCGCTCAAGGCCGAGGCGCTGGCGCAGGCCAACCTCGACGGCGGCGGCAACGTCGACACCGGCCGCGCCAAGTCGCCCTTGCCCGACATGCGCAAGATGGAGATGGGCGACAGCGTCAAGGCCACGCGGCGCCGCATCGCCGAGCTGGAGGAGCAGCAGCGCAACCTGCTGAGCCAGGTGAGCAAGCCGACCCCGTTCACGGCCCCGCCCGTGACGGAAAAGAGCAAGCCCGATCCGCTGCCCACCGGCGCCGACCTGCTCGATTCGAGCAAGGCCATCGCCCGCATGGCGGCCGAGATCAGCGAAACCATCGAGGACCAGAACAAGCGGCCCAAGAAAACCTTCATCACGCCCAGCACGCGCGAGGTCGGGTACGCCGAGTATTACAAGTCCATGCAGCGCCGCATCGAGGAGGTGGGCACGCTCAACTTCCCGCAGCAGAACGGCCGCAAGCTGTATGGCGAACTGGTGGTCTACATCCCCGTGTTCCAGGACGGCACCATCTACACCAAGGACGGCGGCGCGCGCGTCGAGCGCAGCTCCGGCAATCCGGCGCTGGACGCCAAGGCGCTCGAGATCGTGCGGCGCGCGCAACCGTTCGGGCGCTTCCCGCCCAAGATGCTGTCGAGCGACAAGGACGACCTGTGGGTCATCATCACCCGATTCAAATTCACCCGTGAAGAAAAAATGGAAGCAAACCTGAGCGGCGGTGCCCAGTGATGGACCGCTACTGCGTATTCGGCAACCCCATCGCCCATAGCAAATCGCCGGCCATCCACGCCGCGTTCGCGGCCCAGACCGGGCAGCAACTGACGTATGAGGCGCGGCTGGCGCCGCTGGACGGCTTCGCCGCCGCCGTGCAGGCCTTCATCGCCGAAGGCGGCAAGGGCGCCAACGTGACCGTGCCGTTCAAGCTCGAAGCCCACAAGCTGGCGCAGGCGCTGACCGTGCGCGCGCAGGCGGCGGGCGCCGTCAACACGCTGCACTTCACGGAGCAGGGCATCATCGGCGACAACACCGACGGCGCCGGGCTGGTGGCCGACATCGTCAACAACGCTGGCGTGGCCATCACCGGCAAGCGCGTGCTGCTGCTGGGCGCCGGCGGCGCCGCGCGCGGCGTGGTGCTGCCGCTGCTCGAACACCGGCCGGCCCGGCTCGTGATCGCCAACCGCACCGTGGCCACGGCCGGGGAACTGGCGCGCCAGTTCGCCGCGCTCGGCGGCGCGGACGTGGTCAGCGGCTGCGGCTTCGGGCAGGTGGGCGGGCCGTTCGACATCGTCATCAACGCCACCTCGGCCAGCCTGCACGGCGACCTGCCGCCGCTGCCGGACGGCGTGTTCGCGCCGGGCACGCTGGCGCTCGACATGATGTACGGCGCCCAGCCCACCGTGTTCATGCAGTACGCGAGCGCGCATGGCGCGCTCGCGCGCGACGGCCTTGGCATGCTGGTGGAGCAGGCCGCCGAGGCGTTCGCCGTGTGGCGCGGCGTGCATCCGGCCACGGGGGACGTGCTGCGCCAGCTGCGGGCCGCCTTGTGAGCGGCGCGCGCAAGAAGGACGGCGGCCGGCGGCGCTGGATCAAGTGGCTGGTGATCGCGCCGCTGGCGCTGCTGTTGCTGGTCCAGTTGTACTTCTTCCTCCAGATCTGCTGGTGGGTCGACCATAATCCGGGCATGACCAGCTTCATGCGCGCGCAGCAGGCCGCGCTGCGCGAGAAGAACCCGAACGCCAACATCCAGCAGCTGTGGGTGCCGTACGCGCGCATCTCGAACAACCTCAAGCGCGCCATCATCGCCTCGGAGGACGCCAACTTCTCCGAGCACGACGGGGTGGACTGGGACGCGCTGCAAAAGGCGTACGAGAAGAACAGCCAGAAGCACAAGGTGGTGCGCGGCGGCTCCACCATCACCCAGCAACTGGCCAAGAACCTGTTCCTGTCCGGTTCGCGCAGCTATCTGCGCAAAGGGCAGGAGCTGGTCATCACCTACATGCTGGAGACGGTGATGGACAAGGAGCGCATCTTCGAGATCTACCTGAACGTGGTCGAATTCGGCACCGGCATCTTCGGCGCGGAAGCGGCCGCGCGCCATTACTACGGCGTGAGCGCGGCCAACCTCGGCGCGGCGCAGGCGGCCAAGCTGGCCGTGATGCTGCCCAACCCGCGCTTTTTCGACAAGCACCGCGATTCCGGCTACCTGGCGCGCCGCACCGGCGTGATCCTGCACCGCATGGGCGCGGCCGAACTGCCTTGATGTTCCACCTGAGAGCGAAGGAGTCATCCCATGCATCGTAACCACCAGCGCGGCCTGGGCCTGATCCAGGTGGCCATTCTGATGGCGACCCTGGCCGCCATCGCCATGGCCGCCATGATGTCGATGCGCAGCGAGCGCAATCTGTTCGCCGAGGCGCTGAACAAAGTGACCGGGCATGCGCCCGCGCCGGCCCAAGTCGCCGGCGCGCCCGGCGCGGCGCAGGATGCGGCGGCGGCCCGGCCGGCGGCGCCCGAGCGTCCGGCCGGCGTGCTGCGCAAGTGCGTCATCGACGGCAAGACGGTGCTGTCGGACGTGGACTGCACCGACCGTAACCCCACCAGCACCATCGTCAAGGTGCACGAGACGCGCGGCATCGAATCGCCCAAGGTGCCCAAGCCGGAACCGGCGTCCGATGGCGCGCCCACCATGCAGGACAAGATGATCGAGAAGGCCACCCGCTGACAGGACAGCGGTGTAAAAAAGGTCGTGCCGGGGTGGCCGGCGGCGGGGCGAGCGGGTACACTGGCGCTGTTTTGGCGCGCCGCGCGCCGCGCCCCTTCAACGTCGTCCGAGAGTGCCCATGATTAATGTCTTCGTTCTGCAAAACGGCCGGCTCAACCAGGTTCCCATCGACAGCCGCGCCGATCTGGAGAACGTGGCGCCGGTCTGGGTCGACCTGACCGATCCGAACGAGGACGAGCGGGCCTGGGTCAAGGCCATCTACGGCGTGACCCTGCCGGGCGAGGACGAGGTCAAGGACATCGAGGCCTCGGCCCGCTACTACGAGGCCGAGAACGGCGACCTGCACCTGCGCACCGATTTCCTGCTGGAGGAGGACGACGGCCCGTCGCGCGTGGTGACGGTGGCCTTCATCCTGGCCCGCAAGATGCTGTTCTCGGTGCACACCGACGACCTGCCCGTGTTCCGACTGGTGCGCATGCGCGCCCGCTCGCGCCCCGGCTCCATCGCCGACTACATGGACGTGCTGCTGGACCTGTACGCGACCGACGCCGAATATTCGGCCGACGCGCTCGAAGGCATCTACCTGCATCTGGAGGAAGTGAGTGCGCGCGTGCTGCAAAAGCAGTTCACCGACCAGGACGCGGCGGCTGCCCTGAACGCGATCGCGCTGGAGGAGGACTTGAACGGCCGCATCCGCCGCAACATGATGGACACCCGGCGCGCCGTCAGCTTCCTGATGCGGGGCCGATTGCTCAACACCGACCAGTTCGAGGAGGCGCGCCAGATCCTGCGCGACATCGAATCGCTGGACGGCCACACCTCGTTCCTGTTCGATAAGATCAACTTCCTGATGGACGCCACGGTCGGCTTCATCAACATCAACCAGAACAAGATCATCAAGATCTTCTCCGTGGCCAGCGTGGCCTTCCTGCCGCCCACGCTGATCGCGTCCATCTACGGCATGAACTTCCGCGGCTGGTTCCCGGAGCTGGACTGGTCGCTCGGCTATCCGTTCGCGCTGCTGCTGATGGTGTCGAGCGCGATCGCGCCGTTCTGGTACTTCCGCCGGCGCGGCTGGCTCAAATGACGCCGGCCGGCGCGCACGCGGCGCGCGGCGCGAACTCCAGCGACAAGGTGCTGTAGTAGGGCGCCGAGCACCATTGCCGGTGCAGGGCCAGCGCGCGCTCGTACAGGCAGCTGCGCACGTCGAACGCGGAGAAGTCGAACGGCGGCGTGGCGCGCGCGTGGCAGGCCTGGGCGGCGCCGTCCAGGAACGCGTCCTCGTCGAATTCGCCCTGCCATAACTGGGCCTGCAGGCCGGCCACGATGGCCTCGGCCTGCACCGCCTCCCGTTCCACCGTGTCGTTGTCCGGGTCGTGGGCCGCCGCCATGACCTGCGCCACGTCGGCGCCGCGCGCCACCAGGCTGAGGAAGCCGTGCCGCAGCGGCAGCGCCGACTCCACCACGTAATGCAGCAGGTCGTGCGGCAGGATGCCCTGGCGCGGCATCAGCGTGTCGGTGCAGCTGCCGTTGTTGCGCACGAAGCGCAGCACGTCGTACAGGTCGGTCTTCGAGCGTTTCTCGGCGATCAGTTTCATGTTGCTACGATGTTGATAGGACACCCCGAATTATGAAACGAATAGCATGCTTGCAAATTCACCAACTATCACACATTGAATAAAATTTCAAAATAAGAAGAAATTTGAAATAAAATTTCATTGTCATTTGCCCGGCCCCGCCAACCGTTTTTCGGCCATCGCCTATCCATTAGAATGGCGCCGGGCGTCACTTTGCCGTCACGATCATCGGTTAAACTTGCGGGATTTTTCCGCCCCGTCACAATGCGCGCCGTCGCCACAGAAAGAACCAGCAATGACAAAAAAACGGCAGTTTTTCCCCCGCCAGGTGGTCGAGGCGGGCGGCAACCGGTGGGACCTGGCCATGCTGCCCATCGTGCTGGCCGTGTTCGTGCTGATGGCCTACGGCAGCCAGCAGATGGTGCGCCCGTACGCCGTGGGCGAGACGCTGCCGCTGTCGCTGGAACCGTACTACCTGCCGTACTACCTGCTGCGCACCACGCTGCGCATGTTCATCGCGCTGGGCGCCTCGATGGTGTTCAGTTGCGTGTTCGCCGCCCTCACCACCAAGTACCGGCTGGCCGAGAAGGTGCTGGTGCCGCTGCTCGACATCCTGCAGTCGATCCCCATCCTGGGCTTCCTGTCGATCACGGTGACGGCCTTCATCGCCCTGTTCCCCGGCAATCTGCTGGGGGTGGAATGCGCGGCCATCTTCGCCATCTTCACCTCGCAGGCGTGGAACATGGCGTTCTCCGCCTACCAGGGCTTCCGCACCGTGCCGGCAGAATTGTCGGAGGCGGCCAGCGTGTTCCAGCTGTCGGGCTGGCAGCGCTTCTGGCGCCTCGAGCTGCCGTTCGCCATGCCCGGCCTGTTGTGGAACATGATGATGTCCATGTCCGGCGGCTGGTTCTTCGTGGTGGCGTCGGAGGCGATCTCGGTGTCGAACCAGAACATCAAGCTGCCCGGCATCGGCTCCTACATCGCGCTGGCCATCGAGCAGCGCGACCTGGGCGCCATCGGCTGGGCCATCACGGCCATGCTGGTGGGCGTGCTGCTGTACGACCAGTTGTTCTTCCGCCCGCTGCTGGCGTGGGCCGACAAATTCCGCTTCGAGGAGACCGGCAGCGACACGGCGCAGGAATCGTGGCTGCTCACGTGGCTGCGCCGCACCGAGCGCACGCAGCAGCTGGTGGCCATGTGCGGCGGCCTGCTGGCCCGCTCGATCGCCATGTTCCGCCTGCAGCACGACGGCACCTCGATCCGCGCCCGGCCGCAGCAGGCCTCCTTGCTGCCGCAGCGCGTATGGGACGCCGTGATCGCGGCCGTCGTGTTCTACGCCTTGTGGGAACTCGGCCACTTCATCCGCGCCGAAGTGGGCTGGAGCGAAGTGGGGCGGGTGCTGGTGCTGGGCCTGTACACGCTGTCGCGCGTGCTGCTGTTGCTGGCGCTGGCGGCGCTGGTGTGGGTGCCGGTCGGCGTGTGGATCGGCATGCACCCGCGCTGGGCCTCGCGCACCCAGGCCGTGGCCCAGTTCATGGCCGCCTTCCCGGCCAACCTGGTGTTCCCGGTGGCCGTGGTGGCCATCGTGCGCTTCCACCTCAATCCCGACATCTGGCTGTCGCCGCTGATGATCCTCGGCACCCAGTGGTATCTGCTGTTCAACGTGATCGCCGGCGCCTCCACCGTGCCGACGGAACTGCGCCACGCGGCGCACAACTTCGGCCTGACGGGCTGGCTCAAATGGCGGCGCTACCTGCTGCCGGCCATCTTCCCCAGCTTCGTCACGGGCGCCATCACGGCCAGCGGCGGCTCCTGGAACGCCTCCATCGTGGCCGAATACGTGAGCTGGGGCGACACCACCGTCAAGGCCCATGGCCTGGGCAGCTACATCGCCGAGATGACGGCCAAGGGCGACTTCCCGCGCATCGCGCTGGGCATCGGCGTGATGTGCATCTTCGTGATGGGCTTCAACCACTTCGTGTGGCGCCGCCTGTACACGATGGCCCAGAGCCGGCTGCATTTCTAGCCCTGGACTAGCCCCTGAATTCACCGATTTGAGAGACTGACAATATGAGCACCCCCATCGTCGAACTGAAAGCGGTCGGCAAGCACTTCCGCGCCGCCGACGGCTCCGCCCGCGCCGTGCTCGAAGGCGTGGACTTCACCCTCAACGAAGGCGAGATCGTGGCGCTGCTGGGCCAGTCCGGCTCCGGCAAATCCACCATGCTGCGCATCATGGCCGGTTTGATCCAGGCCGACGCGGGCCAGGTGCTGTACCGCGGCATGCCCTTGTACGGCACGGCGCGCGGCATCCGCATGGTGTTCCAGTCGTTCGCGCTGTTCCCGTGGCTGACGGTGCAGAAGAACGTGGAGCTGGGCCTGGAGGCGCAGGGCATGGCGGCCGACGAGCGCGCGCGCCGGGCCGAGAAGATGATCGACCTGATCGGCCTGTCCGGCTTCGAAGGCGCGCTGCCGCGCGAGCTGTCGGGCGGCATGCGCCAGCGCGTGGGCATCGCGCGCGCGCTGGTGATGGAGCCGGAAGTGCTGCTGATGGACGAGGCCTTCTCCGCGCTCGACGTGCTGACGGGCGAACGGCTGCGCGAGGAGATCCTGGAGCTGTGGCAGTCGGGCCGCATCCCCACCAAGGCCATCCTGGTGGTGTCGCACAACATCGAGGAAGCCGTGATGATGGCCGACCGGGTGCTGATCTTCGCCAGCGACCCGGGCCGGGTGCGGGCCGAGCTGCCGATCTCGCTGCCGCAGCCGCGCAAGGCGGCCGGGCCGGAGGTGCGGGCGCTGATCGACAAGGTGTACGAGCTGATGACGGCCGGCGCCGCCCGTCCGGGGCTGATCAGCGAGAAGGAAGTCAAGCTGGCGCTGGGCGACCGCCTGCCGCAGGCCGACATCTCGCACATGGAGGCGATCCTGGAATTGCTGGCCGAGGAACCGTTCTCGGGCCGCGCCGACCTGCCGCAGCTGGCCGAGGAAACGGAGCTGACCGACGACGAGCTGCTGCAGGTGCTGAACGCGCTGATCCTGCTGGGCTTCGCCTACCTGACCAGCGGCGACATCCTGCTCACGCCACTGGGCGGCGCCTACGTGGCGGCCGACAACACGGCGCGCCAGGAGATCTTCGGCAAGCAGTTGCTGGAGCACGTGCCGCTGGTGGCCTACATCTGCCACGGCCTGTCGCAGGACAAGGCGGGCGATTTGCCGGAGGACCTGTTCCTCAAGCTGCTGCGCTTCACGCTGAGCGAGGACGAGGCCGAGCGCGCGCTGCGGGTGGCCATCGAATGGGGCCGCTACGGCGACCTGTTCGAATACAACTTCAACACCGGCGTGATCCAGCTGCCCAAGGACGAGGCGCCGGCGGCCGACTAAAAAAAACCGGGGTCAGGTCATGCCATCCCGCAACATGGGGCTCTTATACACATCTCCGAGCCCACGAGACCTATTCCAAGCGCG